>JAGLKS010000017.1 GCA_023140905.1 Alphaproteobacteria bacterium
TGAAATTATGCGCAGATAATCAAGAGAATTACTCAAGTAAAATGTATTATTCTTAAGTCGAATTACTATACAAACACAGCAATGTAATGTATAGCTGTATTCTAATTCATATCTCTATTTAATGCTGTAGATTATTCCCAGATTTGTTATCCGTTCAAAGGTCCGTCCGGTTCTCTGTCGTCTTTAATGTTGGCTTCGATTTCGTCTACGGTGCCGATTAAGGTTTTGATTTCGTTTTCTCTGGCTCTGACTTGTCTGGCTAAGCATTTCTTTCCCCAGGCGCTGTCGTACTCGCCGTACTCGCTGTCGTCGCTGCCGTAGTCGAGTGTGATATGGTGTATAGCTAAATTTAAGGCAGCTTCTATGTCTTCGTAGCTGGCTCCTGCTTTGGCTAAAGCTAAGACGTTTCTTTTGGCTTTGTTTGTGGCACTAAAATAGTCTAGAGCATAGATACAGATTGCGCTAGCGAGTGCTAATGAGCCTCCTACTTTGACGTTGCCCCCAATCAGGCCACAGACTCCGGCAAAACCCGTAATTACGCTAGTGACCAGTGCGACGGACTTGCCGAAGTCGGTGGCTTTTTCGTTAAAGCTTTGATCAGGACCATCATTACCCATAATTTACTCCTATAATAAAATAAAAAATTCAACCACCACCCTTATATTATTTTCATAATTAACGTCAAGAATTTTTGATGATTTTGTTACAACACTTTCCTTTGCAATTGATTTTTTTCTATGCATAAATATCTTCGTATATAGCATACGCATTATAAAATGGATGTGCTATATATAAGGTCGCGACTGCGACCTCGTTCCGTGAGGAACGGAGCTTGCGTGGCGTTTGAACGCATATATAAGGATAAAGACAATGAGCGATAAACAGCCAAATAATATTCTCAATATCAAAACAGGCCTTGCCGAGATGCTTAAGGGCGGGGTAATTATGGATGTAGTAACCGCTGAACAAGCAAAAATCGCGGAAGATGCCGGTGCTGTTGCTATTATGGCATTGGAGCGTGTTCCTTCCGATATTCGCAAAGCCGGTGGTGTTGCGCGTATGAGTCCTCCAGATGTTATTGAAGATGTGATGAAAACGGTTTCTATTCCTGTGATGGCAAAATGCCGTATTGGCCACTTTGCAGAAGCTAAGATTTTGCAGGAAATAGGAGTTGACTACATTGATGAGTCAGAGGTTCTAACTCCTGCTGATGAAGAACATCACGTGAATAAGCATAATTTTAAAGTGCCGTTTGTTTGTGGCTCCCGTAATCTGGGAGAAGCTTTGCGCCGTATTGGTGAAGGCGCTGCTTTGATGCGTACCAAAGGCGAGCCGGGAACCGGAAATATTGTTGAAGCTGTACGTCATATGCGCCGGATTAATGCTGAAATTAAAAAAGCCTGCTCAATTGATGAAACCGAGCTAATGTCTTTTGCCCGTGATCTTGGTGCTCCTTACGAGCTTTTATTACTTGTGCGTAAAGAAGGCAAACTTCCAGTACCAAATTTCTGCGCTGGTGGTATTGCCACACCTGCTGACGCAGCTTTATGTATGCAACTTGGTGCTGAAAGTATATTTGTCGGCTCCGGTATTTTCAAAAGCGATAATCCTGAGATGTTTGCAAAAGCCATTGTTAAAGCCGCAGCACATTACAATGATCCGGCGATTGTCCTTGAAGCGTCCAAAGAGCTTGGCGGAGTGGCAATGCGCGGTACAGAAATTTCTGAGATCGAAGAGCCTATGTTGATGGCTAATAGAGGATGGTAATTATTCTATGAGTAATGAAATTCCTGTTATCGGTGTTCTGGCTTTGCAAGGAGCCGTTCAGCCGCATAAAGCTCATATTGAAGCTGCTGGAGCGGAGTTTCGCGCTGTCAAAACACTGGCTCAATGTGAGGAGGTGGACGGTTTTATTCTGCCGGGCGGAGAAAGCACGACACAGCTCAAACTTATTAACCGCTTTGAGATGTGGGATGGACTGGCTGAGCAATTTGCCAAGAAACCTGTATGGGGGATTTGCGCCGGTTCTATTCTGTTGGCTGAGAAAGTTACAAATCCTGAGCAAAAATCTTTTGGTATTCTTCCTGTTACCATACAACGCAACGGTTATGGCCGCCAGATTGACAGCCATTATGCTGTGATTGAGGGATATAATGTTTCTTTCATCCGCGCTCCGATTATTACCGGTGTTTATGGAGATGCTGAAATTATCGCCGAGCATGACGGTACACCCGTTTGGGTAAAAAAAGGCTCAAAGATGGCAACGACATTCCACCCGGAACTGACTATGGATACGCCCTCACCAATGCATCAACGCTTTGTTGACTTGGTATCTGAAAGGGCTTAGGCTCCTTTTCTGGAATGGCGTGGGCACTGGAAACTAGAGGTTACTTATGAAATACATCTCTACACGTGGTAACGGTGAGCCACAAAGTTTTGAAACTGTCTTACTGGCTGGCATGGCTCCTGATGGCGGGTTATATGTACCGGAAAGCTGGCCATCTATTGATATTGCTTCGCTTAAAGGCAAATCCTATTGTGATGTTGCTTTTTCTGTTATGTATCCGTTTGTAGAAGGCTCTATCCCTGCTGAAGATTTCAAGAAAATAGTTGAAGAAACATATGCTGACAGCACGTTCCGTCACAAAGATGTTGTACCCTTGCACCATCTTGAGGGCTATGGAAATGGCAATGTTTATGTCATGGAATTATTTCACGGTCCGACAATAGCTTTTAAAGATATTGCGCTACAGCTTCTAGGGCGCTTGTTTGATTATGTCTTAAAGCAACGCGAAGAGCGTATAACGATTGTTGGCGCAACCAGCGGAGACACTGGTTCCGCGGCTATTGAAGGATGTAAATTTTGCCAACAAGCTGATATTTTTATTCTTCACCCGCAAGGGCGTGTTTCTGATGTTCAACGCAAACAAATGACCACAGTGAACGCGCCTAATGTTTATAATGTGGCACTGGATGGATCTTTTGATGATTGTCAAAATCTGGTTAAAGCAATGTTTGCGGATGAAACTTTCCGTAAAAGCGTTAATCTTTCTGCTGTGAACTCGATTAACTGGGCGCGGATTATGGCGCAGATCGTTTACTATTATACATCGGCTTTGGCTTTGGGCGCGCCTGAGAAGGAAATTTCTTTTGTCGTCCCAACAGGGAATTTCGGCAATGTATTTGCAGCTTATAGCGCTAAACAAATGGGATTGCCTATTAAGACTTTGAACATAGCCAGCAACGAAAATGACATTCTTACGCGCTTTTTTGAAGAAGGCATTATGCGGATTGATGAAGCGTATAAGACGCTTAGCCCTTCTATGGATATTCAAATTCCCAGCAATTTTGAGCGTTATTTATTTGATTTGTTTGATCGTAATACTGTGCGCCTTGATGCGGTTATGCGCAGTTTTAAAGATTGCGGCAATTTTACTGTCAGCGATGAACATTTGCAAAAAGCATGTTCGGTCTTCACAGCCAGCCGCGCTGATGATGATGCCACGCTTGAACTGATAAAAAATGTATATGAGATTGCAGATTATATTCTTGACCCACATACAGCTGTCGGCATGAAAGCTGTTAAGGCTATTACTGAGAAATTGGACAGTGATGATCCTGTTGTTTTATTGGCAACTGCGCATCCGGCGAAATTTCCCGATGCTGTAGAAAATGCGATTGGTGTACGCCCTGCTTTGCCCGGTCATCTGGCCGATTTGTTTGAACGTGAGGAAGTCCTGATCCAACAACCGAATGACTTGTTAACGGTAATGGCTTATGTGAAAGCTAACTCTCAGGCTATTACTTAATTTTTTTAATTACCGCCCATCCCCTTATTTTTATAGGAACAAAAGGAACAGCATGACTCAACCGGATATAAAACTCACAACTCTTTCCAATGGTTTACGTATTGTTACCGACAGAGTGCCTTATGTAGAAAGTGTTGTGCTCGGTGTTTGGGCCGGTGTAGGTACACGCAATGAAGATTTGAGCGTAAATGGCGCAGCGCACATGGTTGAACATATGCTCTTTAAAGGTACGGCCACACGTAATGCTCGTGAGATTGTAGAAGCTATTGAAAATGTCGGTGGTCATATGAATGCCTATACAGGCCGCGAAGTTACAAGTTATCATATTCATCTTTTAAAAGATGACCTGCCTCTAGCCTTGAATGTGCTGGCTGACATGGTTCAACATTCAACTATGCTTGAAGAAGAAATAGAGCAAGAGCGGAGTGTTATTTTACAAGAAATTGGCATGTGTAATGATACTCCCGATGATATTATTTTCGATCATTATTTTGAGACTGCTTATCCGGAGCAAGCTCTGGGTGCGCCAATCCTCGGCACTTCTGAGATTGTCGCAGCCATGAACCGTGAAGCGCTCATGTCTTATGTGAAACGTCTATATACGCCTTCACGTCTTGTTATATGTGCTAGCGGTAATTTCGATCATGATGATTTTGTCCGCCGTGTTGAGAATGCGTTTACGGCTTTACCTGAAGGTGGAAATGACAACAAAAAGTCTGCCTCTTATATTGGCGGTTCTGAACGCCGCGTTCCACGTGAGTTAGAGCAAAGTCATATTGTCTTGGGGTTTCAGGGTCCCTCGCGCACAAGTAATGATTATTACACCGCGAAAGTCCTTTCCTGTTTACTAGGTGGCGGTATGTCATCCCGCTTATTTCAGGAAGTGCGGGAAAAACGCGGCTTGGTTTATTCTATATACAGCTTTCTTTCATCTTATAGTGATGATGGACAGTTCGGTATTTATGCCGGTACAAGCCCAAGTCAATTATCTGAGCTGGTTCCTGTCATTTGTGATGAAATCTTAAAACTTAGTGATGGCATTGCAGAAGAAGAGTTAGCCCGTGCTAAAGCGCAACTGCGCTCTACAACATTACTTGCACGCGAGTCTATGATGAATCGCGCAGATCAAAATGCTAGAAGTTTACTTTTACATGGAAATATTCGCACGGTTAAAGATATTATAGAAGAGATTAATGCTGTAAATATTTCCTCTTTACAAACTTTATCAGGGAAGATTTTTTCTTCCAATCCGACGCTGGCGGCTCTAGGTCCCCTTGAGACATTAGGTGATTTTGAGACAGTAAAACACCGCTTGGCCGTTGGGTGAAAATTGGTCCTTCGTTAAACACCACAATATCGTTACTTTATTTCTGATCCAGATAGCATGTTAAGTTGAGCCGCTATAATTAAAGCTTCATATTAACCCTACGCTAACGCACTGATAACAAACGACTATTTCGTGAGGTCAGCGGCGCGTGCGACTTGATGACCATTAATACCCAATAATTATTTTTAAACTTCTCTTGTAAGTACAAGTGACGAGCACTTTTATAATGAAATTTGATTACATGTTAGAGCAATTTTCGTATAGAAAATATAAGACATATGAATTTATACCCACCAACTAAAAGAAAGTTAGCAATAATAAGCCCCAATTTTCGTAAATGGCGACATACACACGTACAATTTAGAGGAAGAGCAAGCCGCTGCGCCAGCATAGTCCAATAGCAACCAAAAACATTAAGCGTTAACAGTGTGTTATAACACACCCCCAGAAGCAACACGAGCGTGTGCGCTTAAAGAGCGGACCATCCTATAAGAGAAAACGAAGCGCAACCCTTAGCTGTGTACGTGCACCTTATATGCGCCACAGTCAGCGAAACCCCCGTATTTTGTGCATTTTCGGGTCATTTTATAGGATAAAGTTCAGGCAGAACTATTTATTAATTCCTGCCCTTTATAACACATATTTATGCATACGGGCTTGTGTAATATCAGACATGTACGGGTTTTATTCCTATATCGAACAACACGCCGTGAAACAATTAGTGCCAACTAACTTTCTACATTTGAGATTTGCCGGGAAATGTAATTCTCTGATAATTTGCAAATATTATTATGATATTACAGACTTGACCGATAAGAGGAGGGGGCTTACCCTCAGGAGCCTTAAGTGAAGCCACTATAATTTTAGAATAAGAGTTTAATATTATTTTATAACAATGGATTAGGTAATGAGCACAATTCAGGATAATCACACTAATAAAAAAGACCCAGATTATACTTTGGAAGAAGTGATGGAGCTATATCATCGCCCTTTGCTAGACCTTATATATATGGCTGCGCAAGTTCATCGTGCCCATCATAATCCGCACGAAATGCAGATTTGTACGCTTTTATCAGTAAAAACAGGCGGTTGTATCGAAAATTGTGGGTATTGTCCTCAGAGTATTCATAATGAAGCAGAGCTTGATAAAGAAATTTTGATGAAGGTCGATGACGTTCTGGAAGAAGCGCGTAAAGCTAAAGAAGCCGGTTCCACACGGTTTTGTATGGGAGCCGCTTGGCCTAGAGTGCTTGATGGCAGGGCGTTTGATCGCGTTTTGGAGATGATTAAAGGCGTGACAGATATGGGTATGGAGGCGTGTGTCACGCTTGGTATGCTGACTAAAGAACAGGCAAAACGCCTAAAAGCCGCTGGTTTACACACTTACAACCACAATTTGGATACAAGCCGCGAATTCTATGACAAAGTTGTGACAACACGTACATATGATGATCGTTTGGACACTATTAAAAATCTGGCTGAAGCCGGAATAAATGTATGTAGTGGCGGAATTCTGGGACTTGGCGAGTCACAAAATGATCGGATTTCTTTTCTTCACACTCTTTCGCAGTTAAATCCGCAGCCTGAATCTGTGCCGATTAATATGCTGGTTCCAATTAAAGGAACACCGATGGAAGACAATGAACCGCTTGATATTTTTGAGTGGATTCGAGCGATTGCGGTTGCTCGTATTTTAATGCCAAAAGCCATGGTACGTTTATCAGCCGGGCGTTTGGCGATTTCTAAAGAGGCTCAGGCTATGGCGTTTATGGCCGGAGCTAACTCCATTTTTTCCGGTGAGAAATTGCTGACAACACCTAATTCAGGAGAAGCTTTTGACGAAGCTTTGTTAAAGGCGTTGGACATGACCCCTCGCAAGCCTTTTAAAGAGGAGCATCACCATGTTTGCCAGAGTGTTTGTACGTGTAAGGGCCAAAAAAGAAAATAATTTACCTGTAAAAGGGACATAATTTGTGAGCTTTGACCCTGAAAAAACAATTGAGCAGCTTAAGTCATTAGGACGCTATCGAAGGCTCACTTTGCCTTGTGGCCTAGATCTAAGTTCCAATGATTATCTTGGAATGGCAGATCATCCGGCTTTACGTGAAGCTGCACTTTCTTATTTCGGAAATGAAGAATCTTCGGTTGGTTCTGGCGGATCGCGGCTTTTGCGGGGGCACGCGCAAGCTCACCAAGACTTAGAAGATTATGCAGCTCAAGTTTTTGGCTGTGAGCGTACGCTTTTCTTTCCAACCGGATTTCAGGCTAATTACGCATTATTAACGACTTTGCCACAGCGCGGCGATGTCGTTTTATACGATAATCTTGTCCATGCCAGTATGCGTGACGGCCTCGTAGCATGTCGGGCCAAGAGCTTTAAATTTCCTCATAATGATATGAATGCGCTGGAAGATTTGCTAAAGCGCTATCGTGGAAAAGCACAGAATATATGGGTTTGCGCTGAGTCTGTTTATTCCATGGAGGGCGATCAGGCTCCCTTGCTGGAATTATATAAATGTGCCGAACGTTACGATGCAATGCTGATTATTGATG
Organism: Alphaproteobacteria bacterium; assembly: GCA_023140905.1. Lineage (GTDB taxonomy): Bacteria > Pseudomonadota > Alphaproteobacteria > Micavibrionales > Micavibrionaceae > UBA1672. The sequence continues at coordinate 7,690 of JAGLKS010000017.1, forward strand.
AAGCACATGCAACGGGCGTACTTGGGGAAGATGGTCGCGGTCTAGTTTATGATGCGATATGTAAAAATAAAGGCTATGAACACATAGTTACACTTTATACATGTGGTAAGGCTATGGGTGTAGCCGGGGCTATAATTTGTTCTAATTCCGGCATTATTGATTATATGGTAAACACATCCCGCCCCTTCATTTTTTCCACAGCCCCCATGCCGGTTCAGGCTGTTCTTGTGCAAAAATCTCTGGAGATTATTTTATCCACAGATGGGGCTGCCCGGCGTGAAAAATTACACAAAATATGTCGCTATACGCAACAGCTTTTAGGCGGCCATGGTGGTCATATTGTGCCCATAATTTTGGGTGAGGACTCTGTGTCAGTTGATGTTGCTGAGCAACTCCAAAACAAGGGCTATGATATCCGAGCAATCCGTCCGCCAGCTGTTCCGGCAGGCACGGCACGTCTTCGCCTGTCTTTGAGTGCAAAGCTTAAAAGGGAAAATATTAGAGAATTTGTCAATGCTTTTGAAGACATTCGAAAAGCCTTATAGAATAGGGGCTTGATGATCTGTTAAGCCATTGTTATAAATTAAAATAACAAGAAAACCCCCATTGTAAAACACGTCGTTACGTAAAGCATAAAAACAGCCTTCATTTCCCGTCTGGACAGCGTTATAATGAAGGACGAAAAAATAGATAAATGGCTTTGAATTATGCCATCACATAGCCGCCGTGCTTCCCAAAAAGCACAAAATGAGAAACTTATCATTTTGTATTTACCCACATAAACACCGCTAGCGAACAAAGTGATAAGCATTAATGCGCGATATGTATTTTTAGAACTAAAAAGCGAGGGATTTATTCAGATGGCCATAGAAGATAGTGGGAAAATTACCTGTGTAAATCTCTGTGTAAACTTTTCCCGATTTAGAGCATTTTACCCTTTAAAAGGGGTGAAGTTTTGGACTGTATATTTCAGTGAATTTTATGGTGATAGTATGGGGATTGTTTTGAAAAGGCGATCTTTGACATAACTAAGTGTCTGGGGATTTCTCATTCTTATATCATCGGATTTTGTCAAAAGCAGAGCAGGTGTATTCCATAAAAACTTAAAAAAGGAATAGGATTTATGGATGTATTTCCTATATGATTTACCTTATTATGAACAGAATAGTCATTACAGGAACCGATACGGAAATTGGTAAGACGACCTTTAGTGCCGCGCTTATGCTGGGGCTGGAGAAGGCTGGGCTAAAACCGCATTATTGGAAACCAATCCAGTCAGGTATTACGGATGGTGTTGATACACGTAGTGTCCAGCGTTTAAGCGGATTGCCGGATGATCGGTTTATGGCAGAGCGCTACATTTTTTCACAAAGTCTTTCCCCTCACCGCGCGGCTGAATTAGATGGTCAGAGCGTTGATATGAAGGCTTTATGTAATCTTGAAAATATCCCAGCATGTGATGACGGGACACTTATTATAGAAGGAGCGGGCGGGCTTATGGTCCCGCTTACGCGCAAGAATTTGCAAATCAACCTGTATAAAGAGTGGCAGATCCCCGTAATTTTATGTGCACGTACAGGACTTGGGACAATTAATCACACATTATTATCCCTTGAAGCTTTATGGAGCCGGAAAATTCCGGTCAGAGGTCTGGTCTTTATCGGAGAGGAAAACCCGGATAATGTAGAAACAATTGCGGCGTTCTCAAAAACAGAAATTCTAGGTGTTATGCCGAAACTTGATCGTTTGGATCCCAAAACACTGGTGGACATATTTGCAACAAATTTTAACATACAGGATTTTGTTTCATGACAAATTCATCTATCTGGCATCCATTTACGCAACATGCTATTAACCCTGATTCCGTTCATGTTGACCGTGCAAACGGAGCTTATCTTTTTGCACGCAAAGACGTACAGGATAAAAGCTGCGATGATGAGCGCAGAATAATTGATGCAATATCAAGCTGGTGGGTTGTGACCCATGGGCATAGCCATCCTCACATTGTAAATTGCGTTAAAGAACAATCTGAGAAGTTAGCTCAGGTTATCTTTGCAGGGTTTACCCATGAGCCAGCCGAGCAACTTGCTGCACGTTTATCTGATCTGACAGCAAAGTCATTCGGCCAACCATTCGCACACGCTTTTTTCTCTGATAGCGGATCGACCAGTGTTGAAGTAGCGTTGAAAATGGCGATTGGCTATTGGACACATACAGGCAAGCCACGACGGAAAATTATTGCGCTGGAAGGCGGGTATCACGGAGATACGTTTGGTGCGATGAGCTTGGGCGCGCGCAGTCAATATAATGCAATTTATGAGCCGTATTTATTCGATGTTACACATATTCCTGTGCCTGAAGAAGGCAGGGAAGCCGAAGCTTTAACGCGTCTGGAAGATTTCCTGAAAGCAAATAAAGACGATGTGGCGGCTTTTATTTTTGAGCCTCTTATATTGGGCGCAGGGGGAATGCGTTTTTATTCGCCGCAAGCTCTAAAATCTATGGCGGATTTATGCTGTACGCATGGTGTGCTTCTTATTGCAGATGAGATCATGACCGGGTTCGGACGTACAGGTACAATGTTTGCGTGCGAGCAAGCGGATTTTATGCCCGATATGATGTGTTTGTCTAAAGGGCTGACAGGAGGCTTTTTGCCGATGGGGTTGACATTGTGCAGCCATGATATCTTTATGGCTTATCATCACAAATCCCGCGAAAGAATGTTTTTTCATTCCACTTCTTATACAGGGAACGCACTTTCTTGTGCTGCGGCAAACGCATCTTTGGATATATGGGAAAACGAACCTGTTTTTGAGCGCATAAGTACAATTGCTAAATCACATGAGAGCGCAGCATTGAAGCTATCGCAACATAATAGCGTGGCCAATATTCGCCAAAAAGGAACAATCTTGGCATTCGACATTGTGACAGAAGAAGAAAATAAAGCCGATTATCTTTCGATGTTGCAACCGCGCCTTTATCAATTAGCGCTGGAAAGAAATGTTTTATTACGCCCCTTGGGAAACACTTTATACGTTTTGCCACCCTATTGCGTAACACAGGAAGATTTGCAGGAAATCTACGACACAATCCATGATATTATCCGGCAGATACCACCTTAAATTAGTTTTATTTTCTGGCCTGTTTCTGCCTTTTTTACGAAAAAAAATAATATTTCTCGAATCATCTATAAAACCATGTAACTTTTAGGCTTTTTCCTCCAGCTTTGCTGTGCTAGAGTGAGCACCTCAAATGTGACATAATTAATTTAAAAATGGATGATTCGACTATGAAGCTGAGTATTGAACGCGCCGCTCTATTAAGATCTCTAAACCACGTTCAAAGCGTTGTTGAGCGTCGCAATACTATACCTATTTTGTCAAATGTGTTGATGAAAGCAGAAGAGGGCGTTCTGTCTTTATCTTCAACTGATATGGATCTGGAGATTAACGAATCTGTGGCCGCGGATGTATCAGAGCCGGGCACAACGACAGCGCCGGCACATACATTTCACGAAATTGTTCGTAAACTTCCAGAGGGATCGAATATTGAAATAGAGCTTAATAGCGAAAACACGCAAATGACTGTACGTTCCGGGCGTTCGAAATTTAAATTGAGTTGTTTGCTTGCTACGGATTTCCCAGAAATATCTGCAGGAGAACTGCCAACTGAATTTTCTATTCCTGCCGGAGATTTGCGCGCTTTGATTGACCGTACTAAATTTGCGATGAGTACAGAAGAAACGCGCTATTACCTCAATGGTATCTACGTACACGAGGCGGAAAATGAAGGCGTTAAGGTTTTGCGTTCCGTATCTACAGACGGTCACCGTTTGGCACGCTTTGAAATGCCGCTGCCGGAAGGTGCGTCCGGTATGCCCGGTGTAATCATTCCGCGCAAAGCGGTGGGAGAGCTGCGTAAATTGATCGAAGATGCAGCCGACGTTATTCAAATCAGCTTATCGGAAAATAAAATTCGTTTCTCATTTGATCATGTCGTGCTTACATCTAAGTTAATCGATGGAACTTTCCCGGATTATCAGCGCGTGATTCCACAAGGTAATGACAAAATCGTTGAGCTTGATCCGAAAGTCTTTACTCGTGCGATTGATCGTGTTTCTACTATTTCTGATGGTAAGTCACGGGCTTTGAAAGTTACATTGCAAGGGAAGCAAATGATCTTGTCTGCAAGCTCTCCCGAAGCGGGTAGCGCGACAGAAGAACTGGAAGTTAACGGCGATACGAACATGGAAATCGGCTTTAATGCCAAGTATCTTCTGGATATTACTTCGCAAATTGAAGGCGAAGGATGCCGCTTGATCTTGGCGGATTCAGCCGGTCCGACAATCATTCAAGATAGTAGCGACCCTAGTTCTTTGTATGTTCTTATGCCTTTGCGAGTATAGGGCAGATATGAGGACGGATGGTTTTGCCAAAAGAGTCTAATGCAGATAATTATTACATACCACCGCCGCAATTACCGGGGGTGGTATATCGTTTCCCCTCCTTTCCCCCTCATTGCAATCTTGATCGTCGTATGATTATTTTTCTTTGTGTTCTTGGTGTTATCGGGTTTGTTGAGTTGGTGGCGACAGATCCAGATATGGCTGTTGTTATCGTCATCCTTTTCATGCTCGGTTTTTTTCAAATATATTATAAATCATGTGAAACCCAATTAACGCCGGATTATGCGATAATCAAATATGGAATAAGAAAAAGAAAACAAGAAACTGTCGTGCTGCAAGACTATTTCGTATCGGTCAATAAAGCAAAAAGAGGGTATTTATATAGCGGTAAAAATTACGCGTATTGTATTTGGTTAATTCCTAAGAATATTCTTGATACTGAAATAAAAGATGGAAGCGTTTTTCCAGAAGATTTTAAGAAGAGCAAATCATTTTCCGCTCAAGTGAAAGTGTTTCAAGGTAGAAAGGATATGCGAAAAAAGGGGGGGATTCGCATTAGTCCTGATATGTATTCGCCGGATAATGTGAAAAAATATGTTGATTCCATTCAGTCACAAATTAATGGATCCTTGCTTGTTGTTTTTGGTTCGGAGCAGGTTGCGTTGGATTATGTTACTGGGACGTCTCAAGCAAAATGTACTATTCTTAAGTGAAACTACTATAATACGTGAATACTGCTTCAATTTGCGCTAAAAGAAGGCATGGGCGCTGTTGAGACATTAAAACTCCATAACTTCCGTTGTTACGAGCAAACTAGTTTGCAGGATTTGCAAAGTGGGTTGATTGTACTGTGGGGCGCAAATGGTGTGGGCAAGACTAATATTCTGGAAGCGGTGTCCCTGTTTACTCCGGGGAGGGGATTGCGAGGTGCTCGAATGGGCGATATTCAGAATAATGAAGTTTCAGACCCTTGGGCTGTGTCTGCATTATTGCGCAGTGAATATGGCGGAGAAGTACGCATTGGTACCGGACTTGATTCAAACAGCAAAAAGGGACATGAAAGACGCATAGTGCGGATTAACGGTAAAACTATGCGCTCGCAAGCTATCTTGAGTCATCATTTAGCGTGTGTATGGCTGACTCCGCAAATGGACCGCTTATTTATTGATTCCGGGCGTGAGCGTCGTAAATTCCTTGATAGACTGGTTTTCACATTTGATCCCGGACATTCAGGCCGCGTGATCCGCTATGAAAATGCGCTATCGCAGCGTTCTAAACTTTTGCGCGAGGGCAAAGATGAAGATGTCTGGCTGGCTGCGCTTGAACAGCAAATGTCTGAAACCGGTGTGGCGATAGCTGCTGCACGCCTTGAATATGCTCAGCGTTTACAAACAGCTTGCAAGGCAGCGGATGATAGTATTTTCCCGCGAGCGCGTTTTTCTGTGAAAGGCAGTGTAGAGGAATGGTTGTGTAAGGGTGATGCTCCGGCTCTGAGTATTGAGGATCGTTTTAAAGACGCTCTCAAACAAAGCAGAGCGCGCGATATGATTACAGGAGGGGCACAGCATGGCCCACATAAATCTGATCTGGCTGTTATGTATGATGCTAAAAATATGCCCGCAGATCAGTGCTCTACAGGAGAGCAAAAAGCGTTGCTGATTGGTTTAATTCTGGCACATTCACGCCTTATCAAAGCAGAGCGCGGTAAGCCGCCAATATTGCTTTTGGATGAAGTGGCCGCGCATCTGGATGAAAATCGCCGCTCTGCTTTTTATGACATCTTGCAAGAATTAGGCGCGCAATGCTGGCTGACAGGAACAGAAAAGGAGCTGTTTTCTGATATTCAGACACAAGCGCAGTTCTTTGATGTGGCCGCGCTTAAAAAATACTAGCTGAGAATCTTTACATTGTTTTCTCATAAGGCTTTGATTTCATTGTGGTTTTTCCACTATTTTGCGCGTGTTTCCGGTGTCCGTCTTGGCATGATTAATCCTCCTGCATCGGCAAGTTTGTATAGTTTACTCCGGGAGATTCTGAGTGTTTTGTATAGTTTGTTTGTAGAGATA
>JAGLKS010000170.1 GCA_023140905.1 Alphaproteobacteria bacterium
TTCCTGCCCGTTTCTAAAGACACGGTGACGGATATTCTCTTCCCCCAACGCCTCCCGCGATATGTCATTATCGAACACACGATCAACCACCCTCAATATGCTTTCAGTTGAACGGAATGATATGTCCAATGGTACGATGTTATTCACTTGTCCCGATTGTTGGATTTTTTTATCAAACACATTTTCCATCCGTTTAAATTCTTTCGGGGCTGCACGTTGGAATCCATAGATAGATTGTTTGATATCTCCGACAGTAAAATACGTACGCTGAATATTTTCTCTGGCCCCCTGACCGCTAAAAAATTCATCACTCAGTGTTTCGATAATTTTCCATTGTTCCGGATTAGTATCCTGAGCTTCATCGATTAAGATATGATCTATTCCCTGATCGAGTTTATAAAGCACCCATGGAAGAACTTGTGTACGTGCTTTATCGTTTAGTTTCCTAAACGCTTCAGTATGGCCAGTAAACAATCCCATTGTACGGTTAATTAAATCATCATAATCAAGCCCGCCTTGTTTTTCCTTTAATGCTTCATAGCTACGAAGAACATCTTGTGCAACATAAAGAATATGTCTTGTCATGAAAGCGCTCTGTACGCATTTAAGTTCATCAATTAGCTTTAATATTCGTTGTGCCTCAATGTGCAAAATCTCGCTTATATGAGGAAATTTTTTATCTATACTCTTGGGAGGAAAAGAAACTTTATGTATGTTATTTTCCTTTGTTAAATACGCACGTCTATACGTATCGAAACACGCAACACGTTTATCAAAATCACCGGAAAGCCATTCAAACATACGTCCTGCGCGCTCTTGTGCTTTTACGCCTTTTTCTCTGGAAAGAAGCTCCGCCGCCTCCTTCAAACCCTTGCGATCAAATGCGCCCTCCTTACAAAACGCCTCGATCATCTCTTCCGGAACCATATTAGGCCGTATACCGTAATACTCGCATAATTTCGCATAGACACTTTCTGCACCATTATAACGCTCTAGCAGAGCTGAAAACTGGTGCTTTTCTTTACTTATATCTGCAATCTGCGCAGCAAGAGCTTCAGGAGATAAAATAATGCTTAGGTTATGAAGAGCATCGGAAAGCTCTGATCCTAGAAATTCAGGCTTATGTGCTTTATCAATAACCTGCGCCTGAGCACGCATCATAAGCTCGCGTGCTTGCCATTCATCTAACACGTTAAAATCAGGAGATACTCCCGCTTCGATAGGGAAACGCCCCAATACAGACTGACAGAACGCATGGATAGTCATGATTTGCAGGCCGCCGGGCGTATCCACCACCTCGGCAAAGAGACGTTTAGCCGCTTCTATATGTGCTTGTGAGGGAACATAATCCAAGAGCTTTTCTAGTTTACTCCGCAAAGAATAAGCCGGATCGTCATGTTCAACATCCATAACAGCCCATGATCCCAGCATTTTTGTAATACGTACAGCCATCTCATTAGCCGCAGCTTTCGTATATGTCAGGCACAAAATTCGACGTGCGTGTGTTCCTTCCATTCCATTTTCTCGCGGAAGAAGCAATCTGAGCACACGATCAGTAAGAACCTTTGTTTTTCCAGTTCCCGCAGAAGCACTCACCCATGCACTGTGTTGCGGGTGAGATGCAAGACTTTGTGCATCATCCGCTGTTAAGAATTTGAAAGAATTTTCTGTTTCTGTAGCTGCATTTGTTTCATAGCTATGTCCCATTATGCACTCTCTTCCTGCTCATCGATAACGCTCCATTCTTTTAGGCGGG
>JAGLKS010000171.1 GCA_023140905.1 Alphaproteobacteria bacterium
TCTTGATAAAACCAATTAGGTTGTCATTAACAGTGACTTCAATACCGCCCGGTGTCACAGCCGAAATGGTGCAAGTGACAATAGAACCCTTCCCAACACCAACACCTCCAGTTGTTTTTGCTTCAACAGCAGGAGCTGGTGAGAGCTGCTTGATACCAAGAGAAACACGTTCCTTCTCGCCATCAACCTCAAGCACTTTTGCTTTTAGCATGTCACCTTTTTTGTATTGCTTGATAGCTTCTTCGCCAGGTTCCGTCCAAGACATATCAGAGATATGTACCATCCCATCAATTTGCTCACCAATGCCAACGAACAGACCAAATTCAGTAATGTTGCGAATCTCTCCTTCAATCACACTGCCAATCTCGCATTTCTCGGCAAACCCGATCCAAGGATTTTCACCGCACTGTTTCAGACCAAGGGAAATACGACGCTTGTTAACATCCACATCAAGAACCATAACCTCGATTTCCTGACTGGTAGAAAGGATTTTGCCGGGATGAATGTTTTTCTTGGTCCAAGACATTTCTGAGACGTGAACAAGCCCTTCGATGCCGTCTTCCAACTCAATGAATGCGCCATAGTCCGCAATATTCGTAACGCAGCCCTTGTATTTAGAGCCAGACTTAAAGCGGTCAGCAACGCCTTCCCACGGATCAGCATCGAGTTGCTTAATGCCGAGGCTGATGCGCTGGGTTTCCTCATTAAAGCGGATGATCCTGACATTGACAGTCTGACCGACTTGTAAAACTTCAGATGGATGGTTGATGCGTTTCCATGAAATATCTGTAACGTGAAGAAGACCATCCACGCCACCTAGATCAATAAATGCACCATAATCAGTGATGTTCTTAACTACACCTTCGAGTACAACACCCTCGGCGACTTTTGCTAGAACTTCTTCACGTAGCTCTGACCTTGATTCTTCAAGGATTGCACGCCTTGATACAACGATGTTGCCACGGCTGCGATCCATTTTCAGGATTACGAATGGTTGCTCGATGTTCATCAAAGGAGCAACGTCTTTAATTGGGCGCACATCTAGTTGGCTTCCTGGTAGGAAGGCAACAGCACCATTAAGATCAACGGTGAATCCGCCTTTAACGCGACCAAATATAGTACCTGGTACTTGCTCACTAGCATTGTGTTTCTTCTCGAGATCGATCCAAGCTTCCTCACGGCGAGCTTTCTCACGGGATAGAACGATCATTCCGTCTCTATCTTCCATGCGCTCGATATAAACATCGAACTCGTCATGTTTGCTTATTTCTTTGCCCTTATTACCAAGAGCAAGTTCCTTAAGTGGGACTCTTCCTTCAGATTTTAGACCAACATCTACGATGGCGCTGTCTCCGATGATGTCAACGACAACACCTTTAACGACGGTTCCGATTAGATTCATAGATGCAAGGGGAGTTTCATTTAGTAAGGCTTCAAAGCTGCCTTCAGCTGTAGTATTTTGTGTTTCAGTAGTCATAATAATTATGTACTTCCTTTCAGGTATATTCTCATTGCTAACCTTAGTGATACCCAATAAATGGCTAAGATTGCGCAAGAGCTGTGTTGACGGCCTTTACAGCAATATCAACAACGTCTGCAATATTAAGATCTGTTGTGTCAATCGCAATCGCATCGTCTGCCGCTACTAGCGGAGAGTCTTTACGCTCGCTATCGCGCTTGTCACGCTTTATCATTTCTTGCAAAACAGTATTATATATAACGGTTATTCCGCGCATTTGCAACTCTTTTAGTCGTCTTTTTGCCCTCTCTTCTTGTGAGGCTGTAATAAAGAGCTTTAATTTTGCGTCCGGACAAATAGCAGTTCCGATATCTCGACCATCAATTATAGCCCCAGGAGTAGCGTTTTTATTGTGTTCGGCAAAGTTCTTTACGTATTGCACGATGCTGGCTCGAGTCTTTTTTAGCACAGCAATTTTTGATGCAGCTTGCCCATTTTCTTCCGAGCGTAATTCGTTAATAGGATGAAAATCTTCCGGAGTTAGGGAAATTGCAATATCTGCAATGGCCAAATCATCGTTTAGGTCTATGTTTTGTTTATGAGCTTTAAGGGCGGTGGCTCTGAAAATTAGCCCTGAATCCAAGAATGTAAATCCGTATTTATCACAAAGTGCTTGTGATAGCCTTCCTTTTCCGGCCCCTGAAGGACCATCAATTGCTATAATCATTTACTTATAACCTTTTAGTATGTCTTTGGACATTCTATGGAAAAAAAATACTTTGTCTACAGCGCTTACAAATGGGACGGTCTGTAAAAAGTCTAAGCGAAGCGGTTTTGTGACGATTTTGTTCTTTTTAATTTTTAAATCCCGCAGTGTATAGAGAATACATGAGGATATTTCAAAATTAAAAAGGGCAAAAAGAGACCAAAAGAGACTTTTGCACACGGCTATATTACATGTTTGGGTAGTTAGGCCCCCCACCTCCTTGCGGCACAGTCCACCTAATATTCTGCATTGGATCCTTAATATCGCATGTTTTGCAATGAATACAGTTTTGTGCATTTATACGCAAGTGCACTCCTGTTTCTTTATCATCAACAATTTCATACACTCCTGCGGGGCAATACTTTACCTCAGGAGAATCATATAGCTTGTAATTCACCTCAATCGCGAGGTTATAATCCTTTAAAATTAAATGACTTTGCTGATCTTCTTCGTGATTGACTGACGAATAGAAAACATTAGACAATCTATCGAATGAGATCTTTCCATCGGGCTTTGGGTACTCGATTTTAGGTGAGTCCGCAGCTGGTTTTAAAGATTTGTGATCCTCGTGATGAGACAGAGTCCATGGCGCCATACCTCTAAATACATAGGTTTCAAGCGCCGCATTCACAAGCCCTGGCAGCAGTCCCCACCTGAATCCAGGGCGAATATTTCTTACCTGATTCAACTCTTTACCTATCCAGCTGTC
>JAGLKS010000172.1 GCA_023140905.1 Alphaproteobacteria bacterium
CCAACAGGCATAATCATGAATTCCTGAATATCAACCGGATTATCTGCATGTGCTCCGCCATTAAGGATATTCATCATAGGCGTTGGCAAAGTATGTGCATAAGTACCGCCAATATAACGATAAAGCGGCGTATCAAGCTCATCGGCCATGGCCTTGGCAATTGCTAGAGATACACCTAATATAGCATTAGCTCCAATGCGGCTTTTATTTTCTGTTCCATCCAAATCAATAAGGATTTGATCGATATACATCTGATCTTCAGCATCTATACCAACCAGAGCTTCAAATATTTCTGTGTTTACAAAATCAACAGCTTTTGTCACACCCTTACCAAGATAGCGTTTTTTATCGCCATCGCGTAGTTCTACAGCTTCGTGAATACCGGTTGATGCGCCAGATGGAACTGCAGCACGGCCAATGGCGCTTGTTTCCAGTTGCACATCAACTTCCACAGTCGGGTTACCACGGCTATCGAGGATCTCGCGTGCATGAATATCTATAATAGCTGTCATGTTATACCTTTCAAATCAGTATGTTGTAAGTATTTTTTAAAGTGAGCCTTTATATTTCTACAGGTCTTTCTTTGGCAATCTTGTCGAATGCCATGAGTGTTTCCAGAAATTCAGGCATATCACTGAGTTTAATCATATTAGGGCCATCAGAAGGCGCATTGTCTGGATCTTGGTGCGTTTCTGTGAACACACCAGCAACACCAACAGAAACTGCAGCTCGTGCTAGAACCGGGACCATTCGGCGGTCACCACCAGATGTTCCGCCTAATCCGCCGGGTTGCTGTACGGAATGAGTAGCATCAAAAATCACAGGATAACCGGTTTTTTTCATTTCCGGCAAAGCACGCATATCTGAGACAAGCGCATTATAGCCGAAACTGGTGCCGCGTTCGCATAGCATAATGTTTTCATTACCACTCTCAGAGATTTTATTAGCAACATTCTTCATATCCCAAGGAGCAAGAAACTGCCCTTTTTTAACGTTGAGGGCTTTTCCGGTTTTAGCCGCTGCAATCAGTAAATCCGTCTGACGGCATAAGAATGCCGGAATTTGAAGGACATCAACAACTTGCGCCATTTCTTCGCATTGCTCAGGCAAGTGAATGTCCGTAAGCATGGGGACACCTAATTGATTACGAAGATCGGAAAAAACCTGCATTCCTTTTTCAAAGCCAATACCACGCTGACTTTTTAGTGAAGTGCGATTGGCTTTATCAAAAGATGTTTTATAGATAAATTGCAATCCGAGACGTTTCGTAAGTTCTTTAAGAGCGCCACATATTTCGAAGGCATGATCTTTGCTCTCCATTTGGCATGGTCCGGCAATCAGGGTTATGGGGCGATCATTCGCGATGGATAGTTGATCCACTGTTACAGTTTTAGGGGCTATCTCATTCATATCACTATCCATTCATGTTATTTGATAATTTCTCTGTTATTTCATATTTTCTTTGGTCAAACAAGACGATCTTGCTCGATTGCAGCAGCAATAAAGGACACAAATAAAGGATGCGGATCAAACGGTTTGGATTTAAGCTCAGGGTGGAATTGTACACCAACAAACCATGGGTGATTCTCATATTCAACAATTTCCGGTAATTGTCCGTCTGGAGATAGTCCAACAAATTTAAGCCCTGCTTTTTCCAGTTCTTCGCGGTAATTTGTATTAACTTCATAGCGATGTCTGTGACGTTCACTAATTTCGGTTGTGCCGTATATTTCGGCTATTTTTGAACCCTCTTTTAAGATAGCCGGATAAGCACCCAATCGCATAGTTCCACCTAGATTTTCATCTTTCGAGCGTTCTTCTTTTTTGCCGCCCTTAATCCATTCAGTCATAATACCAATTACAGGAACTTCGCAATTGGTAAACTCACTGGAACTCGCACCTTTAATGTCGCATAGATGGCGTGCAGCCTCAATTACAGCCATTTGCATACCAAAGCAGATTCCAAAATAGGGGATATTTTTTTCTCTAGCATATTGGACAGCACGGATTTTACCCTCTACGCCCCGATTACCAAAGCCACCGGGAACAAGAATTCCGTTAACGCCTTCTAAATGTGATTCGGGATCTTCAGACTCAAAAATTTCTGATTCGATAAATTTGAGATTAACCTTTACCTTATTAGCTATACCGCCATGGGTAAGTGCCTCGTTTAGTGATTTATAGCTATCGGCAAGGTTGGTGTATTTTCCAACAATAGCAATTGTTACTTCACTTTCAGGTTCTTTCACATTTTTAACAATGTTTTCCCAGATTGATAAATCAATCTCTACATTATCTTCTATGTCAAAGCATTCCATAACTTGATTATCTAATCCTACAGCATGATATGTAAGAGGAACTTCATAGATGGATTTAACATCCAGTGCTGGGATAACATTTGCGCGATCGAGGTTACAGAACAGAGCAATCTTGTGGCGTTCTTCCTCAGATATTGGTCTGTCAGCGCGGCATAACAGGATTTGCGGGCTAATACCGTGACTCATCAATTCTTTAACCGAGTGCTGAGTTGGTTT
>JAGLKS010000173.1 GCA_023140905.1 Alphaproteobacteria bacterium
TTGCCATTATTATGGATGGAAACGGCAGGTGGGCAGCAAAACGTAGCTTGCCTCGAACAATGGGACATAAAAAAGGCGTAGAAGCTCTGCGACGGACAATAGAAAGTGCCGCTGAGTTTGGTGTCAGATACTTGACATTCTTTGGTTTTTCTTCAGAAAACTGGAACCGTCCCGAGCAAGAAGTTAATGACTTGATGAATCTCTTGCGTCAATATCTGAGTTCACAGACACATGATTTTCATGAAAAGAATGCCCGCCTGACAATCATTGGTGATCGCAGTGCTTTTGATAATGACATTGTAAAATTAATTCAGGATGCAGAAGACCTCACCCGCCATAATAATGCTATCCATGTTATTATTGCCTTGAATTACGGGGGTAAAAGCGATATTGCACAAGCTTGTAAAAAACTTATTCAAACCGCTATTGCAAATAACACTGTAGCAGATATCGATATTCAAACTATAGAGCAGGGCATTAACGATAATTTGTATACAGCCGGTATCCCTGACCCTGATCTTATGATCCGCACAAGCGGAGAGACACGTATTAGTAACTTTTTGCTTTGGCAATGTGCTTATTCAGAGATGCTTTTTATTCCAACATTATGGCCTGATTTCGGACGTGACGACATGCTTAATGCACTAGATATTTACGCAAATCGAGAACGGCGCTTTGGCGGATTAAAAGATAGTTAGGACTTAGTAATGACCCTATGCCCCAAATTCATGAAACGTGTAATTTCTGCTGTGTTAATTGCTCCGGTTTTCTTATATGTCATCTTCACAGGTGGAGTTGCTTTAATCGCATGGCTGCTTGTTGCTTTTGCCCTTTCCATACATGAATGGTACGGGCTAACTAAAAAGCTGAATGGGCAATTTATCCCTGTTATGGTTTGGGGATGTGTTTACATGTTCATTTCCTATAGCTGCTTTCTAGCTTTGCGTGAAGTTTACTCTGTGAATATCCTGTTTTTATTTCTGGGAATGATCTGGTTTAGCGACATTGGTGCTTATTTTATCGGAAAAACTTATGGTGGGCCTAAACCAAAGTTCATCGCACGTATCAGCCCAAATAAAACATGGTCAGGCTTTAGCGGAGCTATCATATTCCCTGCTTTATTTGCTGTTATCTGGAGCCTTGTTGTGGTTTCTCATGAGCTATTTCCCAATGATACGCCATGGTATATGGAATGTTTTATTGCCGGATCATTAGGTGCCATCATGGGTAATGTAGGACAAGTTGGAGATCTCCTTGTTTCATTTGTAAAACGAAAAGCTCAGGTCAAAGATACCGGCACACTTATCCCCGGTCATGGAGGCTTGTTAGATCGTATTGATTCAATGCTTCTGGGTGCTCCTGTTTTCTTAATCCTAATCACGTTGTTATCTTATGTCTTATGATACCTTATCCGGCACTGATGGAAAAAAGAAAATCACCATATTAGGTGTAACAGGTTCCATTGGGCGAAACACTGTTGATGTGGTAAATGCATCATCTCACTTATTCAATGTTCATGCTGTTACAGCCAATAGAAATGCAAAAAAACTCGCTGAGATAGCTATAAAGCTTGGCGCGAAAAAAGCTGTAATTGCAGATAGCACATATAAAGAAGAACTTGAGACTTTATTGCAGGACACACCTGTTACTGTGCAATCCGGTCGTGAGGCTATTATCGCTGTAGCAGGTGAAAAGGTTG
>JAGLKS010000174.1 GCA_023140905.1 Alphaproteobacteria bacterium
ATGGGGTTTGCAGGTCTAAGGCCTATTATCGCTGCATTAGAGAATAAGAACAATGTTGCTATTGCCAACAAAGAACCTCTTGTAGCCGCAGGAAAAATGATTATGGCTCTGGCAAAAGCCAAGGGCGTTAATATTCTACCCGTTGACAGCGAGCATAATGCTATATTTCAGGTCCTCGAAGAGAACAATAAAAAGCAAATTGACCGCTTAATCTTAACAGCTTCAGGAGGACCTTTCCTGCGTTGGAACAAGAGAGATATACAAAACGCTACGCCGGAGCAAGCTATAGCACATCCTAATTGGACTATGGGAGCAAAGATATCAGTTGATAGTGCTACAATGATGAATAAAGCTTTGGAGGTTATCGAAGCTGCGCACCTGTTTTCAATGCCGCCTGATAAAATCGAGGTTGTTATTCACCCGCAATCAACTATTCACTCCATTGTCTCTTATAAAGATGGTTCTATGCTGGCTCAAATGGGAGCAAGCGATATGCGTACGCCGATTGCTTCTGCTTTAGGATGGCCAAAACGTCTGGATAAAGGAGGGGATATTTTAAATCTGACAGCTTTACCCTCCAGTTTAACTTTCGAAAAACCGGATTTAGAGAAATTCCCGTCTATTTCCTATGCTTATAAATGTATAGAACTCGGTCAAAGCGCCTGTATTACACTCAACGCAGCAAATGAAGTGGCTGTAGCCCGCTTCTTAAGCGGAGATATTGCTTTTGGGGATATCATGCGATGTGTTTCCTATAGTGTAAATACGTTTTACCCTGAGCTAGATTCTGAAAAAAGAAACAACATCACGCTAAAAACTGTTGAAGAAATCGAAAAATTGGATATCATTATACGTCAAGCAACAAACAAATTTATTGATGAGTCTTGTATAAGAAATTGATAAACACAGCTTTTCTAGAGACATAACAGCTATAGTCTTTGGCTATATCAATAGAAGAAAGTAATACTTATGAATGTTTATGAACTAATCCAGATGGTAGGCCAAAATGTATGGTTATACGGCGGCTCCCTTGTTATTATACTGGGGATTTTGATCTTTGTTCATGAATGGGGTCATTATATCGTTGCGCGTATGTGCGGCGTGCATGTTGAAAAATTTTCTATCGGCTTTGGAAAAGAAATATATGGCTTTACCGATAAAGCTGGTACACGTTGGAAAATTTCCATGTTTCCCCTTGGCGGTTTTGTCCAGCTTTTTGGGGATACAGATCCAGCCAGCTCCAGACATAGTGACAAAGTGGAAGACGGCGAAGAAATTCGTGAAATGACCACAGAAGAGCGTAAAGTTGCTTTCTTTACAAAAAAGCTCTGGCAACGCGCTTTGATTGTTTTGGCAGGACCGGGAATTAATTACTTATTCGCTATTATACTTTTAGCCGGATTGTATTTATCATACGGACAGCCTGTTTCTCCACCGACAGCTGCGGCGATTATGGTCGGAAGCAATGCTGAAAAATACGGTTTTCAACCTCATGATTATATTATCTCCATTGATGGGAAAAATATTAACGATTTTAGTGACATCAGACGTGAAATGATGGTTGCTCTAAATGAAGAACGGCATTTTGTTATCGAGCGTGCCGGTGAAATTATTGAAATTACAGCCAGACCTAAGAAAGTCACTATGACTGATAAGTTCGGGTTTGTTAGCTCTATCGGCGTTCTTGGCATCATTGGTGCAGAAAAAGGAATTCTTGTCGATGAAATTAAATCTATTGATGGTATTGAATATAATGATAAGCAACACCTCATTGCCGTATTGAAAGAGCGTATGGGAACAAGTTTCACCATTAGTTTCAAGGATGAAGAAAACGCAGAACAGGCAATTGCAGAAGAAGAAGGCTCTAACCAAAAACAAGATGATGATGCTAATTCAATCGATGCACTGATTATTGCGCCTCAAGCAGATAGAAATGAAGAACTTGGCTTGGTAACAGAAACAACAGAAACAGGCGAAGACGTTTTATATTTATCAAATCTAGAGCCTGAGCTATATGTATCTCATACAATTATAACAGCTGTGCAAAGTGCTATTCGTGAAGCTTATACAATGACGGTTTCTTCACTTGAAGCACTCTGGCAAATGGTCGTAGGAATAAGAAGTGTTACCGAGCTGGGCGGCATTGTACGTATTGGTGCTATTGCCGGAGAAACAGCCAGTCAAGGAATTGTCCCCATTATCCTGCTTACGGCGTTATTGTCAATAAACCTTGGATTTATCAACCTTTTACCTATTCCAATGCTTGATGGTGGACATTTGATGTTTTACAGCATCGAAGCTGTAATAGGAAAATCTGTCCCTGAGCGCATTCAAGAATATGCTTTTCAGGCAGGATTTGTCTTTTTAGTAGGTATTATGGCTTTTGCCAATCTTAATGATATTTACCAGCTCATAAGCTGATAAGAACAAAACCTTTTTGCAAAAAACCTGTTTTCCATGAAATAATTATGGGTAACCTTGGTTTTTTTATGTATTCAAACTATCGCTATGATAGTTGCTCTGATACTATTACCGAGGAATCATTGTGCTTTAGGGCCTCTGGATTTTTGTTTAGTTCGTTCACGTGAACAGATGAGTATAGTATGACTATGACCGTTTTTTCTTTCTCCAAATTTAAAACTATTGCTTTTTGCCTTGCTGCAAGTACCGTACTGATTTTGTCAAATACCGGCACAGCGTGGTCTTCATCCCAAACAGTCAAGCGTATTGAGATAAACGGTGCGCAACGGATTGAAGAACCTACGATTATTTTATATACAGACTTGAAGGTTGGCGATAAAATTAACAGCTCCATTGCTGATAAAGCGCTGAAGAATTTATATGCTACAGGCTTGTTCGCTGATGTGAATGTTGAGAATAAAAACGGAGTCGTAACTGTTAATGTCATTGAAAATCCGGTGATTAACAAAATCGCTTTTGAAGGTAACAAAAAGATTCAGGACTCCGAGTTGCTTTCCGAAATTCAAATGAGGCCTCGTCGGGTTTTTACACGGACAAGCGTGCAATCAGACGTTACCCGCCTTAATCAGCTTTATCGCCGTCAGGGTCGTTTCTCCGTTTCTATCCAACCTAAAATCATCCGTCTGGATCAAAATCGGGTTAATCTCGTATTTGAAATTCAGGAAGGCGAGGTAACAAAAGTAAAATCTATTCGCTTCGTTGGAAATACAGTGTACGGCGATAGTAAATTGCTTAGCATTATCAGCACAAAAGAAAAAGCATGGTATCGGTTTGTATCTAATAGTGATCGCTATGATCCTGATCGCTTGTCCTATGACCGTGAGCTTTTGAGAGATTATTACCTCAAACAAGGTTATGCCGATTTTCAAATCATCTCTGCTGTAGCTGAACTGGCTAACAATAAAAATGATTTCTTCCTTACCTTTACTGTAGAAGAGGGGACACGCTACAAAGTCGCTGAAACCAACATCCAGTCAAATATACGTGATTTTGATGCTACTGTACTCAATCATAATATTTCTCTGAAAAATGGAGATTGGTATAATGCCGAGACAATCAGAAATATTGTGGAAAAAATGACTAATGAGCTTGGTGATTTGCAATATGCCTTCGTTAATATTCGACCGGATATTCAGAAAAACCGGAAAAACGAAACTGTTGATATAACGTTTTACATTAGTGAAACCCCTCGCGTTTTTGTTGAACGCATTAATGTGAATGGAAATTTACGCACGTTAGATAAAGTAGTTCGCCGTGAAATGGAATTAGTTGAGAGTGATCCGTTCAACCGTTCAAAAATCGCAAAATCAGAACGCAATATTAAAAATCTGGATTTCTTTGAGAAAACAAGCGTTGATGTATCGCAAGGATCAGCACCGGATAGAACGGTTATTGATATTGATGTAGAAGAAAAATCAACCGGAGACTTATCTATCGGTGCCGGTTTCTCAACAACTGACGGACCTTTAGCCGATTTCAGTATCAGAGAACGTAACCTCTTGGGCAAAGGCCAGGACCTTAAACTTGGTGCTGTAATTGCCGGGGAGAAAACACAATTCGATCTATCCTTTACAGAACCATACTTTCTGGATCGTGATTTATCTGCCGGAATAGACCTCTATCATATGACAACAGATTATCAGGATGAAAGTTCCTATGATCAGAAACGAACAGGGAGTGCTCTGCACATGGGCTATCCACTCTCTGAAAATTGGCGGCAAATATTGAGTTACAAACTCCTGAACAACAAAATCACTGGTGTTAGCGACAATGCTTCGCGCTATATTAGAGAACAAGAAGGGGAAAGAGCCACATCTGCAGTTGCACAACGCCTTGTTTATGACACACGTGATAGTTCTCTTATGACAACAAGCGGTATGACGTACTGGCTAGAAACAGAAATTGCAGGCTTGGGTGGAGATGCAAAATATGTTTCAGCAGAAACCGGGGTATCTTATTATCACCCAATCGCAGATCAATGGATTTTAAACGTGTTAGCTGAAACAGGAACAATATCTGCTTATGGTAATTCTGATGTTGAAATCAATGAACGTTTCTTCCTTGGTGGTTCAAATCTTCGCGGTTTTGAGACAGCGGGTGCAGGTCCACGTGATATATCAACAAAAGATTCTCTGGGAGGAAATACCTTCTATCGCGGTAGTGCTCAAATGTCGTTTCCTGTAGGCTTGCCTAAGGAAATGGGCGTTCGAGGTCATGCCTTCACAGACGTTGGTTCTTTGTTTAATCTTGATGAAAGCGGATCTAATCTCGTAGATGAAAATTCTTTGCGCGCTGCTGCCGGTTTAGGAATATCATGGAGATCTCCTTTAGGACCGATCAATTTAGACTTTTCCATACCTTATATTAAAGAAGATTATGACGAGGAAGAGCATTTCAGATTTGATTTTGGAACCCGCTTCTAATACAAATAAGTTAATCTTATAGCAAAAATATAAAAATTAAGGATATAAAATGATCATTCGTAATGTACGAAGGCTCTATCTTCTAACTCTGTCCCTTATCTTTACAGTGATATTCTTTTCAGAAGTATATGCACAGCCCGCTTATGCAGAAACAAAAATTGCCGTGGTTGATGTAGAAATGATTTTAGCATCCTCCGACGCCGCAAAATCTATTAAAAAACAAGTTGATGAAAAACGGGCAAAGTTTCTTGAGAACGTCAAGAAAGAAGAAGATAAGCTGCGCACAGAACAAAAAGCTATTGAGGAAAAACGGGCAGAGCTGTCTAAAGAAGAATTAATAAAAAAAGCACAGGAATTTGAAGGCCGCCGCATAGCAGCCCGTAAAAAACTACAGGACAAAAAGGCTAAATTAGATGAAGGTTTTTCCAAAGCAATGAATAAACTCACAGAGACAATTACTGAAGTTTGTCAGGAAATAGCCGATGAGAAAGAGTTTGATTTGATTATCACCCGTCAGAACATTATTGTTGGAAATAATTCGTTAGACATAACACCAGAAATTATGTCTCGGATGAACAAAAAACTTCCGTCTTTATCTTTGAAATAATAAGTAATAATAATAAACAAAGACAAAAACTGGGAAAGTGATTATGGCTGATACACGTTTCTTTACAAAATCAAAAAGCTTTACCGTTGGTGCTTTAGCTGAAATGCTTGGCTACACTGTTTCTGATGGTACTGATACGTCGTTAGTTATAGAAGATGTAGCACCTCTTAAGAATGCTCAACCTAACCACCTGAGTTTTCTGGATAATATTAAATATAAAGAAGATTTTATAAACACAAAGGCTGGGGTTTGTCTGGTTTCACAGAAAATGGCTATATTGGCTCCCGAAAATCTAATTTGCCTTGTGACCCCTACGCCTTATAAAGCTTATGCATTAGCTGCACAGGCTTTTTATCCTGAAGTTAAACCTGAAAACAACATTTCATCATTCGCATCAATTGATAACTCCGCAAAAATCGGTGATGGTGCATCAATTGCCCCACATGTACATATTGAAGCAAACGTGAAAATCGGTAAAAACATCTGGATAGAAGCAGGGGCAGTTATTCAGGATGGTGTTACGATTGGCGATAATTGTCGCATAGGTGCACAAACCAGTGTTTCTCATGCTCTGATAGGTGATTATGTACGTCTCTATCCCGGTGTACGTGTCGGGCAAGATGGTTTTGGTTTTGCTATTGATCCAAACGGACATGTTAAAGTTCCACAATTAGGGCGCGTTATTATTGAAGACCATGTCGAAATCGGTGCTAATACAACAATTGACCGCGGCTCTGGTCCTGATACAATTATTGGACAAGGGACCTGGATTGATAATCTCGTGCAAATTGGACATAACGTTGTAATTGGCAAAGGCTGCGTTATTGTCTCACAAGTTGGGATTTCAGGCTCTTGTGTTATCGGTGATTTTGTCGCTATTGGCGGCCAAGCCGGTATTGCTGGACATTTGCATATAGGAGCAGGCGCAAAGATTGGAGCTCAATCAGGCGTTATAAACGATTTAGAAGGCGAACAAGAATATATTGGATCTCCGGCTTTTCCAAAAACACAATATTTTCGACAAATTGCTGCTCTAAATCGCTTGATAAAAAAAAGAAAAAGAGATTAACTTGTTTATGACTCTTGAAATATTTGAGGATACAAGAATATGAGTGAAGATAATAAGCGTCTTATCGATATTCAAAATATAATGGAAATGATTCCGCACCGTTACCCTGTTTTACTGATTGACCGTATCATTGAAATAGACCGGGGGAAACATGCTACGAGCGTCAAAAATGTTACAATGAATGAACCTCAGTTCATGGGACACTTTCCCGGATATCCGGTTATGCCCGGCGTTTTAATCATAGAGTCTATGGCGCAAACAGCGGCACTTGTTGTCGTAGATTTTCTGGGAGAAAAAGCAAAAGGCAAAGTTGTTTATTTTATGACAATTGATAATGCCCGCTTTAGAAGACCGGTGACCCCCGGAGATACTATGCATATCCATGTTGAAAAAATCCAATCCCGCGGCCCTGTGTGGAAGTTCAAAGGAACCGCGACTGTTGATGGAAAAGTATGTGCAGAAGCAACTTATAGCGCCATGATAACTGAAACAGACTCTAATGCGGCATAAACAAATTTTCTACCTTATCCATGCTAAAAATATCTGAAATATTTAAAAAATCTCTATGATACGTTTCGTTACAAAGTGTGACTTGTTATAAGACACTGCTAGGTTAGACTCATGCGGATAAAATACATACATAAGATATCTTTGAACTTTTAATAACAAACAAAAAACAATGTCACAAAACATACACCCTACAGCTATTATTGAAGAAGGTGCTCAAATTGCAGATACAGTCAAGATCGGCCCGTATTGTTGCATCGGAGCTGAAGTTACGATTGAAGAGGACGTTATCTTACGCTCTCATGTTCATGTTGAAGGATTAACCACGATTGGCGAAAACACAACGGTTTTTCCTTTTGCATCACTAGGAACACCCCCGCAAGACTTAAAGTATGGTGGCGAAAAATCGTCTTTGATTATCGGAAAAAATAATGCAATCCGCGAGCATGTTACTATGAACCCCGGTACAAAAAACGGGTCCATGAAAACATTGGTTGGAAATAATTGTCTGTTTATGATGGCCTCTCATGTCGCACATGATTGTGTGATCGGAGATAATGTTGTTATGGCTAATAATGCGACACTGGCAGGGCATGTCCATGTTGGAAATTATGCTGTACTTGGCGGTCTGTCAGCTGTGCACCAATTTGTACGCATCGGCGAACACGCTATTATCGGTGGCATGTCCGGTGTAGAAAATGACGTTATCCCATATGGTCGCGTTAAAGGTGAGCGCGCTTTTCTGGCCGGACTTAACCTGATTGGGCTGGAACGCAGAGGATTTACAAGACCGCAAATTCGTAAGCTCCAACGTGCTTTCAACCAATTATTTGGAGGTGAAGGAACCTTGGAAGAACGCCTCGAAAGTGTTTCAGAAGGATTCTCGGGTGATGCGCTTATAACATCCATTATTACTTTTGCCCGCGGAAAAACAAAGTTCCCATTATGTCAACCACGCAAGAAATAGATTCTATTAATAAATTAGGAATTATTGCCGGAGGAGGAA
>JAGLKS010000175.1 GCA_023140905.1 Alphaproteobacteria bacterium
TTGATCTGGATATATTAGCCTATAATCGGGACATAATAGAGACACAGGATTTACAAATTCCTCATCCGCGTATGAATGAACGTGCTTTTGTGCTTTTTCCTCTACAAGAGATTGCTCCAAATTGGGTGAACCCATCTATAAATAAAGGGCTGAAAGAAATTATGGTATCGCTGGACCCTGCTCAGAAAATAGAACGCACAGATATGAAACTATTGTAGAAGAAAGAAAAAATATGAGTCTCAAAACTGCGGATGAAATTATGGTGCTGTGTAGAACCGGTGAGCCTGTCATTATGGGGATTGTCAATGTAACGCCGGATAGTTTTTCTGACGGGGGAAATTATTACGCGGCTGAATTAGCAATAAAACACGGTATACGTTTATTAGATGAAGGAGCACAGATTCTTGATATAGGCGGAGAGTCAACGCGCCCCGGAGCTGATAATGTTTCTATAGAAGAAGAAATTGAGCGCGTTGTTCCGGTTATTTCTGCATTATCTGAACAAGGTGCTCCAGTCATTTCTATTGACACACGCAATGCAGCGACCATGCGCGCAGCTATTGATGCAGGGGCGAATTTTATTAATGATATTAGCGGGTTATTCCATGACGAACAGAGCGCGGTAATTGTTGCACAGAGCGGTCTTCCAGTATGTATTATGCATATGCAAGGCACACCGCAAACAATGCAAAATCATCCACATTATGAGAATGTTGTTGACGAAGTCTGCGCTTTTTTTGAAGAGCGTCTAACTTTTTGTGAAGAGCAAGGAATTTCCAGCAATAAGATTATCCTCGATCCGGGTATAGGCTTTGGTAAATCTGTAGGGCATAATCTGGCTCTTATAAAGGATCTTAAGGAATTTCACCGTTTTGGTTGTCCATTGTTACTAGGCGCATCTCGTAAAAGCTATATCGGGGCTATATCAGGAGAAGATGAACCGAAAAACAGACTAGCCGGTTCCTTATCTACAGCCATATACGAACTGGATGCAGGAGCACAGATTTTCAGGGTGCATGATGTAAAAGAAACGTGTCAGGCTTTTGATGTTTATAATGCCATTAAAAAAGCAGATTAATTAAAAGCGTTCGCACATACCGTATATTTCTTCTTTTGCGTGAGAGACTTCTTTCTGCTCAACATCGTAATTATAAGAATAAACATCCCATGGAAAGACATTTTCTTTCAGGTTAGGCTGAAACTCATAAAGATGGCAATTTTCAAAAGTGCCGAGAACACTTAGCTTATATATTCCTCCAAAAGCCCGAAAAACTCCTCCATGAGAAACAATGAGAACAGGGCTTTCAAATGTTTTTAGAACCTTATTAATACCACACTGAATGCGTGCTTCAAATTCATCAAAGCTTTCACCATTAGGGGCGTTAGTGCGTGTTGCAAAAGCACTTTTGCAGATATCTACTGGTTGTCCTTCCCAGTCTCCGGCATATAACTCGGCTAAATCCGTTTCTTCATGCATAGAAATATTGAGCACTTCATTGATAATTGCGGCGGTATCATGCGCACGTGAGAGGTGGCTATGCACGATTGCTGTTGGTTTAATATTAAGTGCTTTTACCACATTTTGAGCATCACGAGCTTGTTTGCGTCCTTTAGCGGTAAGTGGAGAATCTGTATGACCGGCCATAATGCGAGCTGAATTAGCTTCTGTCTGACCATGGCGGATCATGTAAAAAGGTCTATCTGGAAGCATGTTTATTTCTTCTTCTAATAAATTGCGAGTTTTGAACCCATGTTTCTAAGTGTAGCAACAATACTTTGTGCAGCTAAAGACGAGCTTTTGATATTGGCCGGATCGGGGAGGTTTTCAATGCGTGAAACCAGCGTAGAATAATTACTCTTAACTGTAATCTCATGTGTGTTACCTTTAGCCTTCGGGTCAGCCCATATTTCTACTCGTGTTTGATGAGCAGGAATGCCCGCGAGACTAAGCGTTGCTGCAACATTTACATTGGCTGGAAATCCTTTTGCTGCATCATAAGCATCCCCTTCAAAGATTTGTGTTTTCTCGGTAATAGCATCGAGACCAATATCATTTTCTATAACATAAGGTGCTCCGGCAAAGCCTTTTGGGGGCTTTGTTGAAGTAATTGTGGAAGAAGTGATTCCCATCTCTCTCATGCCAACAACACCATCAAGACCACATAAAGCTCCAGATGGCAGATAAGCGCGGCTTTCAGATCTGTGAAGGTTTTTTAGAATTTGCGGGTCAATAAGCAAAGCAGCACTGCTGATAAACAAAATATCTTTTCCGGCTTTAAATACAATTTTTGCTAAATCAGGAACAACGTCAGCAGGTAAACATTCTATAATGAGATCGCAACGCTCTGCTAATTCTTCGAATGAAACGTTATCTACATCGAAATGATTCTGCGTATAAGGATCGGAAATGCATTCAAGTTGCATTTCGTTGATACCGTCTTCAGATGTTAGTGCATGCATAACAGCACTTCCAATAGCGCCTAAACCTGCAATACCGATATTCTTATATTGATTATGATTGGGGATAGTGCTCATTATTTTTCATATCCTACTAGAATCGTTGAGGAACAAAGTGATAATAGGACAGTATGGAACAATGGCAAGATCAATCTATTATTTTAGCTGCGCGTACGCATGGTGAGAACGGAGCAATTGTCTCTTTACTCTCTCGTAGTTATGGTCGGCAAAGTGGTTATGTGCGTGGTGCAAGCTCTACTAAAAACCGCGGAACACTGGAAATCGGGAATATAGTAGATGCAAATTGGCGTGCTCGCACGAGTGATTCTTTAGGATATTTAACGCTTGAGCTTTCTCATTCCACAGCTAGTCGCATTATGCAAGATGCTCTGAAACTTTCAGCACTGCAAGCTGCTTGTGCTCTGTGTGATCAGGCTTTGCCGGAAAAGGAAGGCCATGAAGGTTTGTATAATGGGCTGTGCGCCTTACTGGAAATTTTAGAAGGGGATGTTTGGGCACATGGCTATGTTATGTGGGAAATCGCTTTACTAAAAGAGCTGGGGTTTGCGCTGGATCTAACACGATGCGCGGCTGGGGGCGATGTTTCTATGCTCAGCTATGTTTCACCAAAAACCGGTTGCGCAGTAAGTTGGGAAGCGGCACAACCCTATAAAGACAAACTTCTCCCATTACCTGAATTTCTAAAACCTCATGGACAAGAAAGCGATGAAGGAGATATTCTTCTGGGATTAAAGCTTACACGTTATTTCTTTGAACACTGGGTTTTTGCTCATCATAATCGGGGATTGCCGGAGGCTCGACATAGGTTGGACTTGCGTTTTGCTGAAGTTTCTGCAAAAACTGATAAACTCATCCGCGAGAATACTTAGGGTCTCAGGACCTATTAATTATATACAAAAGAGTAAGGACTGCGCATGTCGCAAAAAGATAATACAACCGAAGAACATAGGATTATTGATCAGCCAATGAGCGATATTCTTTCTGAAAGATATCTCTCTTATGCTCTTTCAACGATTATGAGCCGGTCATTGCCGGATGTACGTGACGGGATAAAGCCTGTGCATAGGCGCTTACTTTATGCGATGTATCAGCTTAAATTAAGCCCAAATCAAAGACCCAAGAAATCAGCACGTGTGGTTGGGGATGTAATTGGTAAATTCCACCCTCATGGTGATACAGCAGTATATGATGCTATGGTGCGTTTGGCTCAGGATTTTGCACAGCGTTATCCATTGGTTGATGGACAGGGAAATTTTGGTAATATCGATGGAGATAACGCAGCTGCTATGCGTTATACGGAAGCAAAGCTAACTGACGTGGCTTTATTGTTGCTTGAAGGTATAGAAGAAAATGCCGTTGATTTTCGCCCCACTTATGATGGTTCGGAAAATGAACCGGTCGTTCTTCCTGGAGGATTTCCAAACCTTCTGGCCAATGGTTCTAGCGGGATTGCTGTGGGGATGGCAACTAATATTCCTCCGCATAATGTTGAAGAACTATGTGATGCCATGCTTATTATGCTGGAAAAAGATCCAACCATAGAGGAATTAGTTGATATCGTTAAAGGACCGGATATGCCTACAGGAGGTATTCTGGTTGATGAGAAAGCGGATATTGTAAAAGCTTATGAAACCGGAAAAGGGGCTTTTCGTATTCGTGCGCGCTGGAACAAAGAAGAGCTTAAGCAAGGCCTATACCAAATCGTCGTAACTGAAATCCCGTATATGGTACAAAAATCTAAATTGGTTGAGAAAATAGCTGATCTGATTAATGCGCGCAAAATGCCGATGCTTGATGATGTGCGCGATGAATCTGCCGAAGATGTGCGCCTTGTCCTTATGCCTAAAAACCGCAATGTTAAACCGGAACTTCTTATGGAAGCGTTATTCCGTAATTGTGATTTGGAAACACGCTTTAACATGAACATGAATGTGCTTGAAGGTGGGCTGGTTCCAAAGGTTATGAACCTTAAAGAAGTGCTGCAAAACTGGCTGGATCATCAACAAGAAGTTTTAGTTAGGCGTTCTTCTTACCGTCTTGAGAAAGTTCTTCATCGTCTGGATGTTTTGGAAGGCTATTTGGTTGTTTTTCTTAACGTAGATGAGGTTATCCGCATTATTCGTTTTGAAGAAAAACCCAAAGAATGCTTAATGAAAACATTTGATCTGAACGAAGTTCAGGTCGAAGCTATTTTGAATTTACGCTTACGCCGGTTGCATAAGCTTGAAGAAATAGAAATTCGCGCGGAACATGATGATCTTGTAAAAGAAAAAGCGCAGCTCGAAAAACTTATTGCATCTGAAGCACGTCAGTGGACTCTCATCAAAAAGCAAATAACAAAACTCAGGAAAATGTTTTCTGGTGAAACGGAATTAGGTAAACGACGCACAAGTGTTGGTGGCGTACTTAAGCCTGTTGCCGTTAATCTTGATTCGATCATGATTGAAAAAGAGCCTGTTACGATTATTTGCTCTACCCAAGGTTGGATAAAAACCATGAAAGGCCATGGACATAATCCTAAAGACTTTAAATATAAAGCGGGAGACAGGGGCCAATTTATTCTTGAGGTTCAGACAACGGATAAATTGATTATCTTTGTAACAAACGGGCGTTGTTATACGCTGGGTTGTGATAAATTGCCATCAGGTAGAGGCTTTGGTGAACCATTGCGGATCATGGTGGATATCCCTAATGATGCCCATGTAACCAGTATGCGTATTCATAAACCAAAAGCTAAAATGTTGGTAGTTTCATCTGATGGACGTGGTTTTATAGTTTCTTCTGATGATGTGATGGCGCAAACAAAAACAGGAAAACAAATTCTTAATGTTTCTGGTAAAACAGAAGGATCTATTTGTCGTTATGTGCATGATGGGGATGATTATATCGCAATTATTGGAACAAATCGCAAGATGTTGATAGTTCCTCTTTCTGAATTACCGGAAATGAGTAAAGGGCGTGGCGTTATTCTACAAAAATATAGTAAAGGCTCAACACTATCAGATGTAAAAACATTCAGCAGTAAGAAAGGTCTGGACTATAAATACGGATCAGGATCAACTACAGTTAAAGATATTACGCCGTGGCTTGGAAATCGTGCATCAGTGGGTAAATTGCCGCCTAATGGTTTTCCCAAAAGCAATCGGTTTAACTATATGTTTTAAGAAATAAGAAATCACTACAGGCGTTGTGGATTTATGGAAATTCAATCGTGCCGGGTGTTTTGCGATAAGGATTAATTTGCGCAGTGCCTTTGTAATTAAGCATCTCGCTTCCATCAAGAAGCTTTTCTTCTCCAATTCCCATTTCCTCATCGTTAAATATAGTATCTGGAAGGGTTTGATTGAGCAAAATAAGAGTAATGCGCCGATTGCGCGGATCTAAAGGATTATCCTCAATCAAAGGTTTTGTATCAGCTTTACCCATAACATTATTTACACGATCCAGAGGGAAACCTGAATCAATCAATGCTCTGCGCACTGCATTTGCGCGGTCGGCTGATAATTCCCAGTTTGTATAAATGGCTCCTTCAGAATAGCGTACGCCGTCTGTATGTCCTCGAATAGACAGCAAATTGGGCATCTCTAAAATAGCATCAGTAATATGGGTTAGAATCTTTCTGGTTTTATCAAACATATTCGCACTTCCTGATGGGAACATTGTTTCATCTTCTTGATCAATAAGTTCAATGCGTAATCCTTCAGGTGTGATGGTTATATCTATATTATCTTCCATTTTTTCAAGCTCTTTATTTTCCAATATAGCTTGCTTGATTTTCTCAGTGATAGCTTCGAAGCGGCTGCGTTCAGCGCTTTGGGCTATAGAGATGCTTTTGGGGTCTTTCCCTCCACCCCGGTAACTTTGATCTGGACTTTCCTTAATGGGGGCAATTGGTTTTCTATCAGAAGTACGTGCTCCTTCAGGGGTCATTGTCAAACCGCCAAATAGTCCTCCAGAACCACTTCGACTATCTGATACCATGGGGCTTGGAGGTGTAAAATATTCTGCTATAGCTTCTTTCTGATCTTGTGGGGCCATGTTCAAAAGCCACATTAACAAAAAGAAAGCCATCATAGCTGTCATAAAATCAGCATATGCAACCTTCCATGCACCGCCGTGATGAACATAAGGAAGTTTTATAACTTCAATTTTTATTTGTATCCGAGAACACTCTTTTTTCATCTTTTCAACAATTATTGTGCAGTACTTTACCTGAATTAATGTTTTTAATTTGGTGGCGGAGGCAACTCATTTAATACTTCTTCAAGTTCGTTAAAGCCCGGTTGAACATTATGAGGTAATGCTTTCCGTGCAAATTCTACAGCAACCTGCGGTGCTGCTCCGTTAAGAAAGGCAATAACGCCGATCTTGATAATTTTATAGTACTGTGCTTCAGATTCTCCACGCTCTTCCATTG
>JAGLKS010000176.1 GCA_023140905.1 Alphaproteobacteria bacterium
AAAATTCACGGATCTTTTGGAAAAACCCGCTAGATTGTGGTGAGTTCTTGCTGCTTGCAGAGCCATTATGCATGGATTTATCTAATTCATGTAATATATCTTGCTGTTTTTTGTTTAAGTTTACGGGTGTTTCAACAAAAATCTCAATATACATATCCCCGCGTGAATCGGAACGTATCATGTGTACGCCTTTGCTGCGTAGTCGGAATTGTTGAGCTGTCTGTGTTCCTGGCGGAATTTTTACTGTTGCGCGGGTTCCATCAATTGTCGGAACCTCAATTTCTCCGCCTAGAGCTGCGCGTGTGACAGTGATTGGAACGCGGCAAAAAAGGTTGGCTCCATCACGTTGAAAGAGTTTATGAGGCTTGACGTTTATCATAACATAGAAATCACCACGAGGACCGCCACGAACTCCTGCTTCGCCTTCGCCACTAAGCCGGATACGTCGGCCTGTTTCTACGCCAGCCGGAATTTTCACTTTAAGTGTTTTACTTTTATTGAGGCGGCCACTTCCACTGCAATGGCTACACGGATTTTTGATAGTCACACCTTCGCCGTGACAAGACGGGCAGGTGCGCTCGATTGTAAAGAATCCTTGTTGTTGGCGAATGCGTCCGGTTCCGCCACAAGTGTCACAGGCATGAGTCTTTGTCCCATCAGCCGAACCGGAACCACTACAATGCTCACATGTATCGTTAACTGGGATTCTTATTTTTGCTTCTTTGCCTTTATGCGCTTCTTCAAGCGTCATTTCTAATGTGTATTGTAGATCAGATCCGCGCATTGAGCCTTGGCTGGAGCGATTGGAACCGCCCATGAAATCACCAAACATGTCTTCAAAGATGTCGGTGAATCCCGCACCGCCACCTCCATGGCCTCCCCCTCCAGGGCTTCCACCCATAGATCCGTCAAATGCACTAGAGCCATAACGGGCATAAGCGGAGCGTTTTTGTTCGTCTTTTAAGATATCATAGGCTTCATTAATGGCTTTGAATTTTTCTTCAGCCTCTGGATTATCTTTATTTTGATCCGGGTGAAATTTCATAGCCAGTTTACGGTAGGCTTTTTTAATCTCGTCCGCACTAGCGTCATTTTCAACCCCAAGGGTTTTATAATAATCTTTGCCTGCCATGCTGTTATTTTCCCGTTTGCATCATCAAGGGGTGCAAAAAGCAATGCACCACCTTGATATATTTGGTTATGTTTACAGATTAATAAAACTTATCATCTTGCTGATTATTTGCTTTTATCATCTGTTTCTTCTTCAATCTCAAGATCAGTGAAGTCTGCATCAATTGTGTCACTATCATCAGATGAGACATTATCAGGGCCATCACCGCTGTCGTCATTGCCATCTGCAGCGGTTTCTTCTTCCTGTGCTTTGCGATAGGCAAGTTCACCAAGTTTCATGCTCGCTTGAGATAAGCTTTCTGTTTTCGATTTAATATCATCAACATCATCACTTTCAATGGCATTTTTTAGCTCGGAAATAGCATCTTCGACAGTGTTCTTCTCATCAGAAGGGACTGTATCGCCTAGATCTTCCAGAGATGTTTCAACCGAGTTAATAAGGGATTCGGCTTGGTTCTTTGCTTCAACATTTTCGCGCTTTTTCTTATCGCTTTCTGCATTCACTTCGGCGTCTTTAACCATTTTCTCAATGTCATCATCAGATAAGCCACCACCAGCTTGAATACGGATTTGCTGTTCTTTGCTGGTTGCTTTGTCTTTTGCTGAAACGTTGACAATGCCGTTCGCATCAATATCGAATGTGACTTCAACTTGAGGAATACCACGCGGGGCAGGAGGAATACCAACCAAATCAAATTGCCCAAGTAATTTATTATCGGCGGCCATTTCACGTTCTCCTTGGAAAACCCGAATAGTGACAGCGTTTTGGTTGTTTTCTGCTGTTGAGAAAACTTGTGATTTCTTTGTTGGTATAGTGGTATTGCGTTCAATCAAACGTGTAAACATGCCGCCCAAGGTTTCAATCCCCAAAGACAGTGGAGTCACATCAAGAAGCAGAACATCTTTAACATCACCTTGAAGAACACCACCCTGAATAGCTGCGCCATTAGCCACAACTTCATCAGGATTAACACCTTTATGCGGTTCTTTGTCAAAGAAATCTTTAACAGTTTCAATGACTTTCGGCATACGAGTCATACCACCGACCATAACAATGTCATCAATTTCGGATGCTTTTAAGCCTGCGTCTTTTAGTGCAGCTTTCACCGGATCAACTGTACGTTTAATCAAGTCAGATACAATGTTTTCCAGTTTTGCACGGCTCAGTGAAACTTGCAGGTGTTTAGGTCCTGCAGCATCTGCTGTGATAAATGGCAGGTTTACTTCTGTTTGTTGTGCGCTTGATAGTTCGATTTTCGCTTTTTCAGCAGCTTCTTTCAAGCGTTGCAAAGCGACATTGTCATTACGTAAATCGATACCTTGTTCTTTTTTGAACTCATCGGCCAGATAGTCAATGATACGTGCATCAAAGTCTTCACCACCAAGGAATGTATCTCCATTTGTGGCTTTCACTTCGAATACACCATCGCCGACTTCAAGGATAGAAACATCAAAAGTACCACCGCCAAGGTCATAAACAACAATTGTACCGACGGCACTTTTGTCAAGGCCGTAAGCTAGCGCAGCAGCAGTCGGTTCGTTGATAATACGTTCAACCTCAAGTCCGGCGATTTTCCCCGCATCTTTTGTTGCTTGACGTTGCGAGTCATTAAAATATGCCGGAACAGTAATCACTGCTTTTGTTACTTTTTCGCCAAGAAAGTTTTCAGCGGTTTCCTTCATTTTTTGTAAAACCATCGCTGAAATTTGTGATGGCGCATATTTTTCACCATCGATTTCCACCCATGCATCGCCATTATCGCCTTCAATAATGTTAAAGGGCGCGGTTTCCTTCATTCCTTCAACTTGTTTATCGTTGAAAGGGCGACCAATTAAGCGCTTAATTGCGTAAAGTGTATTTTCCGGGTTTGTCACAGCTTGACGTTTTGCAGGCTGGCCAACAAGATGTTCACCGTCTTTTGTAAAAGCCACCATTGATGGAGTTGTCCGGGATCCTTCTGCGTTTTCAATAACGCGTGGCTCTTTTCCGTCCATTACAGCGACACAAGAATTGGTCGTACCAAGGTCGATTCCAATAACTTTGCTCATTTTTATATCCTCTTTTGTTGTGGCGAATTTACAATCAACCTGCACCATGCAGCATTGTATAAATCCCCAAAGGTTTATATTTATAGTAATTCCATTTAAGAGTTGTATAGTTTGCTTGAGGAGTTTTCGCGATTATCTTTGCATAATTTTATTACCGTAACTACGGTTATGTTTCAAAAATTACACTTGATTCTCAAAAAAACTCTTTGGTGCAATTCTGCACCATCCTTAAAAATGAAACTACTATAATATTTCAGGCTGAAACTATAGCAAAACTTAAAAGCAAAAGCCAGAATTTTAGTGTTCTTTAAGCTTCTGTATCCACGGTATGAATGGGGCCTTTATCATTCGGTTCCTGAGGCGTGATATTTTTGGCAATTCCCACGCGTGCCGGACGTAAAATCCGTCCGTTAATTGTATAACCCGGCTCAATGATCTGGATGATCGAGCCGCTTTTCTGATTAGGAACAGGGGTTTCAAACATGACTTCGTGGAAGTTGGGGTCAAAGTCTTCTCCCAATGGCTCAAGTTTTGTAATTCCATTTTTCTCAAAACAGCGTATAAGCTCGCGCTCTGTGGCTTCAATGCCATCTGTCAGTGTCTTTATCTGAGGGGATTCCTCTGCAAGCTCTTTAGGGACAGCTTCTAAAGCACGGCGTAAATTATCGGCTACGCTAAGAACATCACGTGCAAAATTGCTGATGGCAAATTTTGAAGCATCCTGACGTTCTTTTGCAGCACGCTTGCGTGTATTCTCAGCATCGGCCAAAGCGCGAACCATATGGTCTTTCATGCGGTCAAGTTGTTCTTCAAGTGCTTGGATGTGTTGCTGACCCCCATCTTTTTGTTGTGTAGAGGGATCACTATTGTTTGGTGTATTGTCTGCCGGATGGTTTTCTTTTTCCGTAGCTTTATTATCTAATTCATCAGAAAAAGAGTCATATGTTTCTGTAGAATCATGTGTGCCATGCTGTTGTCTTTCTAATTCGAAAGCATCATTTATAGAGGTTTCTTCTTCGTTATTATTTGCAGAAGAGTCTCTATTTTGATTTTGTGGTTGTGTGTGTTGTTCAGACATTCGTTTGAATTTTCCTTAGTTATACTCACTGAGAAACAATAGGCTTAGTCCACACTATTAGTAGGATTTAAGGCCTAATTCGAATATTTATTACCGGACAATTTGTTCCAATACCAGAGCAGCATGTATAGGCAAAGCTTTTAAATGATCTTCCGTACCGTCAGGGCCATAATATGTTTTGTTAACACCAATACTTCCAACTTCTTTTTTATCGTCTTTGATAGTTAAATCTCTCATATATATTTTTCTGGGATCAGTGAAGTATACAGAGTGTTTTTCTTGATAGGGTTGTATATAGCCTTCGATAGCTTTGTCCATAGGAATAAGGCCACGTGCTAAACCAAAATCACGAATTTCTTGTACAAGGTCCAGATCTGCTTTTGCTCCGCTGACATATAGTTTTAAGCTTTCTTTAGGGAAGAACCACAATGTTCGCCAGAGTTCGCCTACGCCGGTTGCATTTTTTCCTTTGAAAATCAAACGTTCTTTAGTTAAGTCTATTTCATAAGAACCAAAGTCATAATCAGATGTTTTATAAGAGAATTTGCGGATGCCTTTTTGAAGAAGCTCATCACGATCTAAACGGACATCTATGTAAGATTCCAGATGTGATGTTTCGCAATCATAATTCGAATAGCGTGGCTCACCGTCATTCAATGCTATTACAGGCATGTCTAGTACGAATTCCATGCGTTCGCCCAGATATTTCGTTTTTACTGTTGATTCTTTCTCCAGAGTAAAATCATCTTTTTGCAAGTGAATGCAGCCGGAGACAACACCATATTGTGCAATGCGCATTGTGAACGCACTTTCTGATATATTAGGGCTATGCATAAATGAAACATAATAAGCGTAGCTTGGTAATATAGCAACGGGAGTGCCGTACACCATCGTTCTGCTTGTATCTGATACATTTTCCTGCACAGGAGGAAGCTGTTCTTCTACTGATTCATGAGGCGGTGCGTCTGCTCCTGCATATGCTGCGATTGGCGTATAAAGAAAAAGCGCCGCTAGTAGAATTAAAGAAAAGTGAAACACACATTTCTCGGAAAGAAATATCGTGGAAAGAAATAATTTTTTTACCATAGTTTATATACCCGAATAGTCAAATGGTCTAATTTGTCAATAACTTTAGCGTGTAATTTGCGTTTAGGCAAAACTTAAATCTAA
The DNA here is from genome assembly GCA_023140905.1 of Alphaproteobacteria bacterium. GTDB lineage: Bacteria > Pseudomonadota > Alphaproteobacteria > Micavibrionales > Micavibrionaceae > UBA1672. The sequence goes on from JAGLKS010000176.1 coordinate 5,429, forward strand.
AAACATAAAATAAGGAACAATAATAATGACGCGTCCTAGTGCTCGTGCAGTTGATGAATTAAGAACTATAGAGGTTATCCCGAATTATAGTAAATATGCAGAAGGGTCCTGTTTGATTAAGTGTGGCAATACACATGTTTTATGTATGGCCAGTGTTGAGGAAAAAGTTCCGGGTTGGATGCGAGGAAGTGGGCGAGGCTGGGTGACAGCTGAATATGGTATGCTGCCACGCTCTACAGGCAGTAGAATGCGTCGTGAATCCTCTGCTGGTAAGCAAGGCGGACGTACTATGGAGATTCAACGTTTAATTGGTCGCTCACTTCGTGCCGTTGTTGATCTGGAAGCATTAG
>JAGLKS010000177.1 GCA_023140905.1 Alphaproteobacteria bacterium
GTTCTCCTGTAGCTTTGATATAGGGGGCAGCTTTTGTAATAGCCATAGACTCTACAAAAGAGGGGGCTTCGGGATTCAATGCAAAAATAGCTATCCCTCGACCATATAATTCACTAACCAGTTTTTTATAATGCTTATCAGAATCAAGGGCTGTTTGATCCATGAACACTCCTACACCAACATACCCCAACCCACGTGCTAAAGATTTGCGCAAAAGCCGACCTTTTTCGCCAAGGGCATTGTGATGATAAATAGTGTTTAATCCGGTATCATTATGATCTCCATGTTGTATAGGAATTTCTATCCAGACTTCATGTCCCCGTTCACGTGCACGGTTAATCCACTCTTGGGGTAAAGTAGCATAGGAAGAAAGAAGAAAAGAAACTTCTGGAGGCAAAATATCCAAAGCCATATTGGAATCTTTATCTGATAAACCATAATCTTTCATAATAAAAGAAAGAACAGGTTTTTTCCCTATCCCGTTTAGAGAGAAAGAGGCTTGATAAGCCCGAAAGCTTGTAAGACTATCGGCTGAACGGATCATAGGCAAACGTCCGATTGTTTCATCATATACAGAAAGACCCTCAATCAGATTTGCATTGGCCATTGTTTGTGAATCAATATCTGGTTTATAGTTATTGTAACTATACAGGCTGGCTCCTCTATCGTTTGTATAATAAAATGGAGCGAGTTCTTTTTCAGTTAGTTTTACACCTATTGTCGCCATTTTTTGTTCCATTTTGGCGATTGTTCTATCAGCAGAAAAATGCACATAAACAAAGATGAGCAGATAAAATCCGAGAATTCCGCTCAGAATAATTAAAAGATAGCGTTTATCCAGAATGTCCCATTTTTCTTTTACTGCTGGCGGAAGTGACAAATTATTTAGCATCGCCGGAAGCGCCACAGAAGAGAGCAACGCTTTCAGTTTATCTGTATATTGCGCAATATCCATTATTTCTCACTTATATCAAAGCGTTTTTAAAAGCGTTTCTGCACTTTAGAATTATTCCTGACTATCCTGCATGGCAACATCATCAGAATAATAGAATGACAATCCTTTTAGCAACTCAAGGGCGCGCAAAAGCTGATAATCCTTAATCTTTTCTTCTTCCTCATTATCTTCTTCATCTACTGCATCGTCATTCTTGTCTTCCTGCTTTTTATTCTTGGCTTTATCTTTTTTATCATTTTTGAGTTTTTTATTGTCATTTGCTGATTTTTCTTCCTTCACATTTTCTTTATCAAGTGCTCCGGGCAAATCAGCTTCGCGCATACGTTTAGACGAGAATGTTTCCAACATAGCTTGTTCTACCTCAATATCAGGCATAATACCTTTAGCTTGGATGGAACGTCCTGATGGTGTGTAATACCGTGCTGTTGTTAAGCGCATAGCTCCATTTCCGGGGAAGGGCATTACAGTTTGCACAGAGCCTTTTCCGAAAGATTGTGTTCCCATGATAATTGCGCGTTTATGATCTTGCAAAGCACCGGAAACAATCTCGGAAGCAGATGCAGATCCACCATTAATAAGCACGACTATAGGTAAGCTACCAGCCATATCGCCCGGTGTAGAATTATTGCGCTCCGTATCTTCTTCATAACGTCCACGCTGAGAAACAATTTCACCTTTATCAAGGAAAGTATCCGCAACTTCAATAGCTTGTGTCAGCAATCCACCGGGATTGTTACGCAAATCCAAAACATACCCGATCAAATTATCGCCTAATTCTTTTTTAATGTTTTTAATTGCATCATGAACACCCGGACCGGTTTTTTCACTAAATGTAGTAACCCGAATATATCCTACATTTCCTTCTATACTATAGCGCACAGATTTAATCTGGATAATATCCCGCACTATTGTAACTTCGATTTGGGAGTCTTCTCCCTCACGGGCAATAGACAAATCTATTGTAGAACCGACTTTTCCGCGCATTTTGTCAACCGCATCATTTAGGCTCATTCCCATGACAGCTTCGCCATCAATCTTGATAATGTAGTCTCCAGATTGAATGCCGGCACGAAAAGCCGGAGTATCGTCAATAGGGGAAACGACTTTAACAAGACCGTTTTCCATGGTCACTTCAATACCAAGTCCGCCAAATTCTCCTTTGGTTTCTACACGCATATCACTATATTTTTCTTCGCTTAAATACCCGGAATGTGGATCAAGGCTTGATAACATGCCGTTTAGAGCATTTTCTATAAGCTCTTTATCATCAACATCTTCTACATATTCAGCACGAACACGCTCAAACACATCACCAAACAGGTTAAGCTGGCGATAAGTTTCGCTATAGCCATTTGCTGTTTTATCATCTTGCTGCTTTGTGGCTTCTTCAGCGCGAAGAGAATGAATGGAAATGCCGCTAACACCGATACATATAGCGGCGATGATAGTTAAAGCAAAAAACGTTTTTTTCATAGTGTTTATTATCCTTATAATCATCACACAAGAAATTTTATAAATGTAAAAAACAGCAAATAAAAACACACAACCCTAACCAAGTTCCGAAAACTTGACAGAAGGATTTACAGGAGAGCCATTCTTTCTCAGTTCATAATATAGTTTTGGACGCGGAATTAAAGCAGAATCTGGCAATAATCCAATTGGTTCACCAGATTTAACAATATCCCCAATTACTGTATTAATTTCATCCAAACCGGCAATCAGGCTATGATAGCCTTCTGGGTGTTCGATTATTACAATATTGCTGAACCGTTTAAATGAACCAACAAACTGAACTTTTCCTCCCATTGGAGCAATAACAAGTCCACCGGAACGGCCTTCTATGACTAGACCGTTGTTTTTTCCACCATACTCATCTTTATCGTGGAAAGCTTTACGAATAATTCCGGATACTGGTAATCTTGCAGAACCTGAATCATTTCCTGAAAATGAGGTATATGGTTTACGCCGGAATATTTTAGCTTGCTTCTGGCGCTCTATTTCTTTTTGTTCTTCAGCATTAATTTGCTCAATCAAATCCTCCAGATCTCTAGCTCTGAGAGAAATTACGTTGATAGAAAGTTCGTATGCTTTTATATCATTATCAAGCGATGCATAAAGTTTCTCTTTTTTCTTAACAAAGACCATAAGTTTTTTACGCTTTGTTATCCATTTTTCTGTTTCATTTTCTAATTGGTTATATTCAAGTTTTAAATCAACACCAAGTTGTTCCAGAGTTTCAATATTATTCTTTAATCGTTGTACATCACGTTTTACGGAAGGAATAATATTTTCCATCAACAAAGCACTTTGTGCAGTGTGATAGGGGGTATTGGGACGCGCTATCATAACTTCCGGCGGTGTCTTACGAATACGTTCAAGCATCAAGATCAGCTTGACTATAGAAATACGTTCAGATTCTAATGTTTTTATAAGTTCCTTTTTTCGTGCTTCAAGTTTTTCAATGCGTTGCTGCGTGGATTTAAGTTTTTCTTCATTCTCACGCATATTCCTGCCGATTTTCATCAGCCGCTTTTTAATGTTTGAAAGCTCCGCCTCTATTTTTTCGACATGTTGTTTTAATTTTTTATTCTCGGATTCTTCGCTAGAAAGCTGGTCTTTGACAGTTTTAAGTTCCACTTCATTACTGGAAGCATACGCTATTAACGGCGTAATAGAGTACAGAACACCGGATAACATAAACAATGATAGAAGTAACGTACGTTGAATCATAATCAGATATGATATTGAATTTAAGCTCAGAAAAATAGTCCTGAAGTAGGGCTTATCCTATGTATTTTATTGTTATCTTCGATGATATAGCATACGCATTACGCATTGATATGTTGCGGTTGATAAGACCACATTTCTTCAATATTGTAGAACTCGCGCACCTCCGGGCGGAAAAGATGAACAATAACATCACCAACATCAACCACGACCCAATCACATTTGGCCAAGCCTTCTGTTTTAATGTCTTTGATATCTTTTTTGTGCAGCTTTTCCTGAAGGTTTTTTGCCAAACCACTAACATGGCGCGAAGATGTTCCAGAAGCTATTATCATATAATCAGCCAAAGCACGCTCCTCTGAGAGCTGGATAGACACAATATCTTCAGCTTTGTTTATATCAAGTACTTCTACTATAAGGTTTTTTACCTCATCAGACTCTAAAATTGAGCCTGTATTATGATAGGTGTGAATAACAATCTTCTCCTGATCCTTTCCTACTATATTCCATGCATTCAATATCAAAAAACACGGTCCTTCCAAAAAATTATACGTTCTTTGTGTTGATAATAAAAGATAAATTGCTTATTGCAGCGCAAAACATAGTCATAGCCAGTTGTTTCTACGAATTATTTCTTCGAATTTCAGTTGACGAAATATTAACCATTTTCTTTTTAAGCAGCCAATAGGATGTATTCGAATCGAGAGGAAAAGCCCCACCATGATCTAAAAAAATATGATGTTGAGATGATAACATCCGTAAAGGACATTGCTTGATAAGGCGTATAGATGGGTGACGGGTCACATGAATCATACAAATCTCGGATAAAAATTCTTTCCAATATTGCCATAGGTGGAAGTTATACACATTATCCATACCGGATATCCAGGCAAACTGAGTAAAAGGAAAGCATTTTTTTATAATTTTGATGGAGGCATAGCTATATTCAGTACCAAAATTTTTTTCCATCGCCGTGACTATAATTTTAGGATTGGTAATCAGCCTGCGTGATAGCTCTACACGCTCTTCTACTGAAGGTAATTCATTTATAGATTTCAGAGGATTTACTGGTGTTACCAGCCACCAGATAGCATCTAACCTCAACGCTTTTAGTGCTATTTGAGAAATATGGACATGCCCTTCATGCGGTGGATTGAACGATCCTCCAAGAATTCCAATACGCATGTTTTTCCAACGTTGCGCATTTAATAATTTTGGTTCAG
>JAGLKS010000178.1 GCA_023140905.1 Alphaproteobacteria bacterium
TGATCCGTCGACGAACCGGTATTTTCGTCTTGGCTGGCTTGAGTTTGAAATCTTATCACGCTGGCATATGAATGATGTTCAGGACATTATAGCGGATATCGTATTATCAACAACATTAAAGCCAGATCAGGAAAGCATTAGCTCTTTTCACGATTTTCTGGAGAAAAACGAGTTATTGCAGCCGCAAACTCCTCAGGAATGGCAAAAGCTTAAGGCGCTTTATATACAAAAAAAGAAAATGACATTGGGCAATCTTCTAAAGCACTATATTTTCTTTAGAATTCCTTTGTGGCACCCGGATCGCTTTTTAGCGTGGTGTGCTCCAAAGCTGTCTTTTATTTATACAAAGACAACTTTTATTGTTTTTCTTTGTTTATTTTCTCTCTCTGTAATTCTTTTGCTTCGAGAGTGGAGCAGTTTTATCAGCAGTTTTTCCTATTTTTTCTCGGTGGAGGGTTTGGTCGTTATGGCCCTTGTCTGGGGCTTGACTCAATTCGTCCATGAGTTAGGACACGCTGTTACGGCAAAACATCTGGGTTTAAGGGTTCCTGTTTTAGGTCTGGCCTTTATTGTTTTATTTCCTGTGATGTATACGGATACAACGGATTCGTGGCGCCTTACATCCCGTAGGCAACGATTAAGTATCGGTGCTGCGGGAATTATTGCAGAGATGGGACTGGCTATTTTGGGGGCGTTGCTATGGATTATCCTTGATGATGGTATCTGGCGTTCAGCAGCATTTACCTTGACCAGTGTTACGTGGGTCACGACTTTGTTTGTTAATCTCAATCCTTTGATGCGTTTTGATGGATATTATTTGCTGGCAGATATAAGTGGTGTAGAGAATTTGCAAACGCGCTCTTTTAACTATGGGAAGTGGTTTCTACGGCGTTTGTTTTTAGGGTTTGATAATGCGTCTCCTCCAGAGCATGTTACAATGCAGCGACATATCTTTTTTCTTGTTTATGCTTATGCTGTCTGGGTCTATCGATTTTTTCTATTTATTAGTATAGCATTAGCTGTTTATTTTTTGTTTTTTAAAGCTTTGGGGATCGTTTTAATGGTTTTTGAAGTTTTCTATTTTATTGTGTTTCCTATTATCAAGGAATTGAAAATTTGGTGGAAAATTCAAAGTGAGAACAAGATTAATAAAAATATTATAGGACTTATTATTCTGGTCGTTTTAACAATAGGTGCAATTTTGTTCCCATGGCAGAGTCATGTTTTTGCGCCTGCTGTGTTGCGTGCCAAGTTTCAGGCTGAGGTTTTTGCTCCAGAAGTTGCGCAAATAAAGAAAATACATGTTCAATCAGGACATGTCGTAAAACAAGGAGATGTTTTGTTTACATTAGATTCTCCTGTATTGGACTATGCCTTGAAAAATGTTGGTCTGGAGATAAGCAAATATTCAAAAATAATAAACAGATCCCTCACTTTGTCGGATTGGCGCCAAGATAATTTAGTAGCAACCCAGCAGTTTTTAACGGCTAGTAGCAAATTGCGTGGTTTGGAGAAATCAATTGAGAAGCTATCCATAATAGCACCTTTCTCCGGGAGTGTTTTTATTGAAGATCATCAGCTTAAGGAGGGGATGTGGGTTGACGTGCAACAAGCTTTGGCCAGAATAATCTCTCCGACGACGCAATTGATAGAGGCCTATGTTCTTGATCGTGATTTGCATCGTATAAATCTTGGTGGTGATGTTGCTTTTTATAATGAAAAATCATTGCAGAAAGTGAAGGGCAGAATTGTTCATATTGATCGTACAGCGACACGCATTTTATGTCCTAAAATGCTATCTTCGGAATTTAAGGGGGGGCTGGCAGCTGTTCGTAATCGTAAGAATGAGGTTGTGCTCAATGAAACAAGATACCGTATTTTAATAGAGCCATCACAGGATCTTGGTTCTTTGTTACAGATGGAGCGGGGATGGGTAAAAATATCTGCTGAAAACCAAAGCATTTTTTCTCGCTTGTTTCAAAAAACTGTTTCTCTTGTTATTCGGGAAAGCAGTTTTTAAGAAAAGGAAGAGGGTCAGAGAACATATAGTAGTTTCACTTAAGAAAATTCATTGGCGCAATTCTGTACTATTATTAAGCGAAGCTACTATAACAGATTGATTCTGTTGTAATGTTTAAACATGTTTGGTAGAATGCGACTTTGCCTTTCTTGGGCTTCTTCTATAATTATCATTTTTCTTTTATCCCAAATCATTCTCCAGCATGTTTCTTACTCAAGCTTTTGCTGTTTATAAGCCAGTTTACAACGCTTCGGGATATGTTCTCTAATGTAATGTAGGGGCTGTTTTTAGAGTTTTTTAATCTTTGTTTACTATAATTATAGTAGTTTAACTTAAGGATAATACTATAACAGATGATTTTCTTAATCTAGGAGCTAATGTTTGTCTTTTTTAAGTAATAATAATGTTAGACAGCTTCTCTCGGAGATTAATGCGCTATGGTTTGGTAGAAAACCCCGTGCGCTTGATTGCGTTGGGGATGGTCAGCTTACATCTTCTGCCCTTTATTGCGATTATTCTGTGATGAGAGCGCTAGAGCCGCGTATTATGTTGGATGCTGCATTAGCTGGTATTATTGCCGAGACGGCTTTTCTTGATGACTCTATGGATTTTTTACAAGACAATATTTTTACGAATGAGACTAACCATTATAGCCATGATTCAAAAGATGTTCTGAACGGGCTTTTTGAGGATTATATTCCGCCACAAGTTTCTTCTCATGATAATGATAATATTGTGGTTTTTGTTGATGAGGGCGTTGATGATCTTTCTGCCTTTCTCTCAAATTTTGATGCTGATATTGATGTTGTCGTTCTGGCTTCGGATCGTGACGGATTCAGGCAAATTGCACAAAATCTTTCAAATCGTACAGAGGTTGATGCTGTTCATATCTTTAGTCATGGACGTTCCGGTGAATTGATTCTGGGGGATAAGGCGCTTAATTCAGTTACTATTGGGAGCTATTCAGACATATTATCGGTTATTAAGGGCGCTTTATCAGAGAAAGCGGATCTGTTTCTTTATGGATGTAATTTTGCGCAGGACAATCAGTTTATTTCTGATCTGGCAGAGCTAACCGGTGCGGATGTTGCCGCTTCTGATGACTTAACGGGCGCGGCATCATTGGGTGGGGATTGGGATTTGGAAATCGCTATTGGCGAAATTAATGCAGAGGTTTTTGCTTTTGAAAACTATAATAACGTGCTGGCTGTACTTACTGTAAATGATTTTGATGCCAGCATTACGTATGATGAGACTGATGTTAATGCGGGGCCGCAAATTATTGATGCTGCTGTGACTCTTGCCGGCGGGACTGGTGTTTTTAGTACTTATGCTATGACCGTATCATCTAATGGTGAAGCGACTGAGAAGCTTTCCGTTAATACGCAAGGATATGGTGTTGGAGAAATTGCATATAATTCGGGAACCGGTGAGGTTAAATACGAAGGTAGCGCGATAGGAATGGTTACATCTGATGGTTTTGACGGCGCTGATCTGATTGTTCACTTTAATGATAATGCAAACAATACGTCTGTTGAGGCTTTAATTGAAAATTTAACTTATGAGAATACATCTGACGATCCTGCAGCAGCACGCACAGTAACCATTGATCTGAATGATGGCAGTATAGGAAATCTGGTGTTTAGCGATACTCAAACAACAGGTTATTATCCAGGAAGCCTGACTTTCAGCCCGGATGGGAATTATGCATATATTGCCAGCGCGGTCTACGATACTATAGAAATTTATTCACATAATAGCATAACCGGTCAGTTAACATATTTAAGTCAGGTCAAAGATGGCGTTGACGGTGTTGATGGGCTGGACAATGTATTGAATACAACATTTAGTTCAGACGGAAATTATTTTTATGCAGCAGGGTATAATGATGATGCAGTTGCGATTTTTTCCTATGATAATACAACCGGTCAGTTAACATATTTAAGTCAGGTCAAAGATGGTGTAGGCGGTGTCGATGGATTGGACGGTGCTAATAATATCATATTTAGTCCAGACGGAAATTATGCTTACGTAACGGGTCAAAATGATAATGCAGTTGCGGTTTTTTCCTATGATAATACAACTGGAAACCTGACTTATCTAAGCCATGTCAAAGATGGTGTTGGAGGTGTTGACGGATTGTATGGTGTCAGAAGTATTACATTTAGTCCGGATGGAGATTATGCTTATGCAGCAGGGTATACTGATGACGCTGTTGCAATTTTTTCCTATGATAATACGACTGGAAGCTTGACTTATTTAAGTCGAGTTAGAGACGGCAGCGATGGTGTTGATGGATTGAATGGTGCTACACAGCTTACGTTTAGTCCGGATGGAAATTATGCATATGTAACAGGATGTAATGATAGTGCAGTTGCGATTTTTTCCTATGATAATACAACCGGTCAGTTAACATATTTAAGTCAGGTCAAAGATGGTGTCGGCGGTGTTGATGGATTGTATGGTGCTATGGATATTATTTTCAGCCCGGATGGAAGTTATGCTTATGTAACAGGGTATAATGATGATGCAGTTGCGGTTTTTTCCTATGATAATACGACTGGAAATCTTACACAAATCGGGTTTTTTAAAGATGGAACTGTTGCCGGTCAGAAAACTGTGAATGGATTAAATGCTGTAAAGTCACTGACATTCAGTTTGGATGGAAAGTTTATATATGCTGCGGGTTATTATGATCATGCAGTATCTATATTTGAAATAGCGGCGTTGGTTGGTGAGAATAATGTAGAATTTAGTAAAACAGTTAATATTACACCGGTAGATGATGTTCTGATTTTGAATGATCAGACGCTCTATGCTGCAGAAGATATGCAGGTTACAGATTCTGTTGGCACGGTGCAGCTTGTTGATCCTGACGGGCCTGCTGTCACATACACTATAATGGGTGGTAACGCAGATGGCGTTTTTGCCATTAATGCTGCAACTGGTGAGATTACAATAGCGGATACAACAAATCTCGATTTTGAAACAACATCGCAATATGTCCTGACTGTTGATGTTACGGATGGCACGAATCCAGATACGGCGTCGATTACAATTAATATCAATGATGCAAGTGAAGCCGGGTTTTTAGTGGATTTAACTCAGGATGTTGTGTTTTTAGAAAATACTGTCAATAGCACGGCACAAATTATTGACGGGAATGTCACACTTTCCGGCGGGCCTGCTAATTATAGTGGCTATGTTCTTCTCATCAGTGGCCCTGATAGTAATAATGATCAATTTAATGTTCAAAGTACAGGGACGGGCGTTGGAGAAATCAGTGTTAGCGACAATAATGTTCTTTATGAAGGTAGCGTTATTGGTCTTATAGTAGCGATTGATACGGCGGATATGAGTATTGTTTTAAATTCAAATGCAACATCGGCTGCAACAGAAGCCTTAATTGAAGCGTTGACATATCAAAACCTCAGCGAGACACCTGTTTTAGCGCGTGATGTTAATATTACTTTAATGCTTCCCGGTTTGGATAATATCTCTCTTAGCTACGTTGATATTGATTATTCTAATTTAGCCTTTGCAGATATAGATGGGGACGGAGACCTTGATGCTTTCATTGGGGAAAATTACGGCACTATTAAATATTATGAAAATAATGGGGCTGGTAATTTTGCTGAAGTTATCGGTGCGGGAAATCCTTTTGATGGTGTTGATATTGGGTCACGTGCTACCCCGTCTTTCGCCGATCTTGACGGCGATGGTGATCTTGATGTTTTCATCGGTGAGGATAATGGTAATATTAATTATTACGAAAATGACGGCGCGGGTAATTTTTCCAGCGTAACAGGTGCGGGAAATCCTTTTGATGGTGTTGATATTGGGTCACGTGCCACCCCGTCCTTTGCGGATATAGACGGCGACGGTGATCTTGACGCATTTATCGGGGAGTATGATGGTAATATTAATTATTATCAAAATGATGGAGCGGGGAATTTTTCCAGCGTAACAGGTGCGGGAAATCCTTTTGATGGTGTCGATGTTGGTTATTATTCCAATTTGGCTTTTGCGGATATAGATGGGGACGGAGATTTTGATGTTTTTATTGGAGAGAGTAGTGGTACGATTAAATATTACGAAAATGACGGCGCGGGTAATTTTGCTGAAATAACGGGTGCAGGGAATCCGCTTGATGGTGTTGATGTTGGGAGTTCTTCTGCTCCGGCTTTTGCGGATATAGATGGTGATGGTGATCTTGATATCTTTATTGGTGGATATTATAGTAATGGGATTAAATATTATGAAAATGATGGCGCAGGGAATTTTTCGAATTCTAATTATACAATAATTCCAGCCATTACAGATGATTTGGGATCTAATGCTGCTCCAGTTCTTGTAGATATAGATGGTGATGGTGATCTTGATGCCTTTATTGGAGAGGGTGATGGTAATATTAATTATTACGAAAATGACGGCGCTGGTAATTTTACTGAAATAACGGGTGCGGGAAATCCCTTTGATGGTGTTGATGTAGGATACTATTCTGCCCCGTCTTTTGCAGATATAGATGGAGACGGTGATCTTGATGCATTTATTGGGGAGAGTGACGGTAATATTAATTATTACCAAAATGACGGCGCGGGGAATTTTACGAGCATAACGGGTGCTGGAAATCCCTTTGATGGTGTTGATGTAGGGAGTTATTCCACTCCTACTTTTGCGGATATTAACGGTGATGGTAACATAGATGCTTTCATTGGGGAAAGTTATGGAACTATTTTTCATTATAGTAACAATGCAGGCACATTTATAAAAGTTACAGCAAATAGTAATTTATTCAACGGCGTTGATATAGGGAGTTATTCAACTCCGATTTTTGCGGATATTGACGGTGA
>JAGLKS010000179.1 GCA_023140905.1 Alphaproteobacteria bacterium
GACGGTATTTCAATGCAAAGAATGGCGCGTGTGAGGGTGGATTAGATGTTAGCAAAAATGTCTCGGATCCTAAAGTCTTACCGCCGGAATGAAAAGGGCGCGATTGCTGTGGAATTTGCGTTAATCGCTATTCCATGTATGTTGCTGATTTTTGGTGTAATTGAAGCTGGGCGTATCATATGGACCATGAATACGGTTCAGTATGTAATAGAAGAAACCAGCCGTTATGCTTCTATTAATTCTGATTTTTCAACGGAAGAATATGCGACTTATGCCGAGGAAAAAATTGTTTCTTTGGCAATATCTTCGACACCCTTACAGGTATCCAGTTCTTCTTATACCAAATATGGCATAACATTTGTTGAAATACAGGGGGAGTATAAGATTACACCGATTATATCTACTCTGTTTCTAGGCGGTCTTGGTACTATTGATTTTAGAGCTGTAGCCAATGAGCCGGTAGTTAACTAGTTGTTGCCAATGTTTTGAGATTTTGGTGGGGTGAGTTACTACTTTTTTATTGATAACCGATTGAGTAAAAGGAATAAAGTACTTTTTTTTATTCAACAGTTTTTTACGTAACACGTAGTATTAAAGTAATAACAAAACGAATACTTGCGCCCGGCATCAGTATAAAATTTTATGTAAATAAATATAAATTATATACTGAGGGAAGATATGTATTACTTCATTTACTTAATTGTTTTTTAAGTAAATAGGCGGTATGATAAAAGATGTCGGTTAAGGAGCTTCACAATTCCTAGTAGTGGGGTTATGGGTTTGCCGGAATATAATTTAATGATCTTTAAAGGAGATAAGCATGTTTACAAAATTGATCGCATGTTACTTGAGTAATAAAGATGGTGCTACAGCCATCGAATATGGTTTAATCGCAGCGGGTATTGCTGTTGCTATTTCTGCAGCTGTTTTTGCTCTTGGTGGTGACATCAACGAATTGTTTGGCCGAGTTAGCACTGAGTTAGACGCAGCTGGTACTTAATCTCTCGTAACAAGATTTATTATTTAGTATTAATTGCACAAAAGCCCGCCTTCTTGGTGGGCTTTTTATTAAGCGCAATAAGGACCACTTGCGTAAGCTGGTGGATGTAGCGCTGTCGGGCCAACGAGGCCGACCGAGCAAAGCTCGTACTTGAAATGAAACCGCCTGCGTAAGCTGGCGGAGATTCACTTGGGCGTTTGAACGCATATATAAAATGACGGTCGATTTTCTTAATATAATCGTGTAGGTTTTCTCTTATGTCGATATTAATAATTTACTTAATATGTTTGTTTGCTGCGATAGGGCTTTGCGGGCTAGCGGCTTGGTCTGACGTGCGTGGACTGGTTATTCCAAACAGCTATAGTGTGTATATGACGGCTTCTTTTATTGCGGCTTATTCGGCGGTTTATTTCTGTGCGCCGGATGTTGAACTTTTTGGTTCTTTGCTTATGCATGGATTATCAGCAATAGCATTTTTTGTTACGACATTTGTTTTGTTTGCCTTAGGGCTGCTAGGGGCAGGGGATTCAAAATTTGGTTCAGCCTGTGCATTATGGCTTAGTTTAAAGTACTTGCCGATTTATTTGTTTTTTATGACTCTTTTTGGTGGCGTGCTAGGGATAGTTACGTTATATATAAGGCATAAGAAACCATTCAAGTCTCCAGCTGAAGGAAGCTGGATTGCGCAAGCACAAAGTGGCACTAATAAAGTGCCTTATGGTGTGGCTATAAGCGTTGGTTTGCTGGTAACTTTTGTCTATGCTGAGTATTTTTCACCTACAATCTTAGCCTCTTTTTAAGAGGAGTATGCGCTGACTTAAGCACTGTTTGTAGGGGAGATCAAGCTATTAAGAGCTTGATAATAAGGTTATTTAAAGTAAAGAAAACAAGTTGGGCAGAATTCACAAATTGTTAAGAATCTGTCTGTATTATAAGAGGTGCGGTGGAATGCCTGTTCCTCGTATTAGTTGCTTATGTGGCGGCTAATTTATCAACTAAACCCGGTTTCTTTTAGTAAATAACCGGGTTCCTTGAGTAAGTTCTGCGTTTAAGATCATTTTAAGTTATATAGTACGTATTTTTACTCCTTCAATGTAGGAGAAAAGGAAATGAATAAGAATATTTTAGTTGTTCTGGGCGGAGCTGTATTGGCGGCAGTGCTTGTTGCTATGTTAGTGCAGGTAACGCTGGGTAAGAAAGATACCGCGTCGGTTAGTCAGGGCATTGAGGTTTTGGTAGCCGCAAAAGATTTGCGCAAAGGCGCGGAATTGCAAAACGGGGATTCTCAGTGGAAAGTGTGGCCGGAAGAGGCTTTATTTAAAGGAGCCATTCTTCGCAAGGAAAACGAGAAGGCGAGTGAAGCCCTGAAAGGACGTTTGGAACGTTCTTTCGTTGAAGGAGAAATGTTGGTTCACAGCGCAATCCTTAGTAATAAAGGTAACACTGTTGTTGCTCGTTTAGAGCCGGGGGAACGCGCTGTATCGATCAAAGTAAATGCAGCAGCTATGGTCGCTGGTTTTATTGCTCCCGGAGTTTATGTTGATGTGATCCTGACATATAAGAAACGTTTGTCTATTGGTGGTGATTCTCAACAAGTCGAAGACATGGTTAACCGTAATATTGAGGACTTAGCTGCGGAAACTATTTTAGAAAATGTTCGTGTTTTAGCAGTTGACCAAAAAGCAGAACGTGATGATGACGATAAAGTGAAGGTTGGTAAGACTGTCACATTAGCTGTTTCGATCCATGATGCTGAGAAATTAGCTCTGGCTTCTGAGATGGGGGACATTACTTTGGCGATGCGTGGTGTTGGCGATGATGCAACTAATGAAAAAATGCCGGTCATAACTGATGCCCGTATTAGCTCCATTGACGATGAAATTTATGCCGAGTATGAGCGCATAAAGGAAGAATCTGATTTGAGCTCGGGTAGTGTGAAAATATATAACGGTTCGGATATTCAGGAATCTTTGGGTGTTAAATCTGTATCTGCACCGGAAGATTCAAGAGGAAGTGAGGAGTAAGAGTACTTTCTTGCTCGCGTTATAGTTACGTTAACCTTTTTGTGTAAGAGTTTGTATACAGTACCTTCGCTTTTATAGAGCTTTTCTTGGGTACTATCAGGTGTAAAACAGCGGTATTCTTTGCTTTTTAGGTTTTACTCCGCGCTGATTAAAAATTTCTGTGTAAATAA
>JAGLKS010000018.1 GCA_023140905.1 Alphaproteobacteria bacterium
GAATTTTTAGTGTTTCGGCTAACTTTTTGGCCAATTGGGGGTGTTTTCCTTTCTTGTTATTGTTGTTTTCTGTGTCGTTATAATCAGTCATAAGGTTGACTATAGGACACGATTCCTACATTGTCAAATGTTCTATAGTATTTCAGTTAAATAAAACTACTTTAGCTTTCAAATTTTTCCAGTAATTCCAAAACCAAATTGTTTTCTTCGGACGTGCCGATAGACAAGCGCAGGCAGTTTTCCGTTCCTTCTTTGGAGGAAAAATTACGGATAATTACATTATTATGTTCAGCAAAATCACAAAAACCATTCGCATCTTTCATCTCAACCAGCAAGAAATTCGCATCGCTGGGATAGACACGGGTCACTTGTTCAGCCTTGCCTAACGCATCTTCCATACGCGTGCGTTCTTCCAGAATTTTAGCAATGTTTTCTTTAGCAAGGGCACTTATTTCAGGGGAGAGCACATGGAAGGCCGCTTCAATGCTCAAACGCGGCAAAGGATAGGTCTCCATGACTTTGGTTTTTACAAGCTCAATAAAATCTGTATCCGCGCAAAGTAGACATCCCATGCGCATTCCGGCAAAAGAATAAGCTTTGGACAATGTGCGCAGAATAATCAGATTGGGTGTGCTTTCCAGATCTTCGACCATATTGCCGTTTTTAGAGAACTCGGCATAAGCTTCGTCCAAAACAACAACAGCGTGGCCTTCAAGCTCATCGCAAATTTCGGCAATGATATCATGTGAAAAGCTGTTTCCCGTCGGGTTATTTGGTGAGCACAAAAAGACAAGCTTCACATTATTTTCAGGATTACGAGCTTTGGCAATAATCGTTTCATGATCGAGTATAAATTCATCGCCTTTTCGGATAAGAGGCACGCTCAGTGTTTTACAAGGCAAAGTCCCTGTATAAACGCTGTAAATTCCAAAAGTCGGCGGATTAATTAAAATCTGGTCTTGATGCGGTTCGCAAAATGTTCGCACCAGAAGGGAAATTGCTTCATCTGCACCGCGTGTTATAACAAGCTGGTCATTCTCAATTCCGTAATTGCAGGCAAACGCCTCACGTAAAGCTAAAAGCTGAGGCTCTGGATAACGGTTTAATCCTTCCAACCCCGGCAAAGCATAAGGGTTCTCATTTGCGTTGAGGTAAATTGTGCCCTCATTTTTGCCAGCTTCCATACCGGCAGAGCTATAACCCTGCATGGACAGGAAATGTGGTCGGACATGTTTTAATAGCGCTCCGTTCATAAAGGCGATTAAAGACAGAAATATGTAGGCAATGCAATAATTCTTTACCACAAAAAGGGAATAATACGGTAGCGTACACGCGATTTATAATATATGTAATCCTGATCTTCGGATAATACGCGTTCTTCAGCAATAATGCGGTAAATATCAACGCAGTAAAGAGCTAGCAGGACAACAACATTACGCAGGGAAAAATTCTGCAAGACAACGCAAGTGAAAGTTAGAAAATAACTGAAGTAAATCGGATGGCGGATAAGACTGTATAAGCCACCTGTCTTGATATTGCGTAAAGCCGGAATTACTGCAAAGCTGGTGTTCAGGCTGATAATGGCGACAATCGAAATAAAAATGCCAAAAAATTGCGTCAGCATGAGCGGAACAATTTCATCAGCTGCGCCTACCGGTGAAATGAGCATTGGCAATAACGTGCCAATAATAGCCGCAGCCCAGTCTAAAGGCGCCATGGAAACTTTAGACGGTGCAACGCGGATCAGGAAAAATAGCGTCACACAGCACATTTGTATCATCATTAAAAGACTGCTGAAGCGGTGATGTTCGTCAAAATCCACGTAAAACAAATATATGGAATTGGCGAATAAACAGGCAAGAATCAAATTTATAAAATAATGGCTATCAGTCAGTTTTGTAACAAGACGCTCTATTTCAGAAAAAGCACGTTTTTTAGAAGCCGGTTTTTTCTCTTGGACGCTTTCTTCGATCAAATCAGATTCAATAGATTTTGGCGAATCAAGATCTGTCAATTCAGCAGAATCAACAAGAGAATCAGTCTTTTGGAGCGGGTCTTCTGGCAGATTCATGGGTGTATTTCTCGGTAAATGATAAGGGTGATGCGTTAAGCTTCATTAGTATAACGAAAATTACATTTATTTCAAATGGTTACATATATTGAAAAATACACTTCAAATAGGTGCTTTCTCCTGTTTTTCTGACAAGCACTGTGCTATAAAAATGTCAGAGAAAATCTATTGAAAAACAAGAAAAGCTCAAGAAAACCCAAGGCTTTTCAATTTATTTTTAGGACGGGTTCCTAAGTAAGATTTTACAGCAAAATAAAGCGAGAATACTATAATGAGTGATAACGGTGTAACTCCCGAAAGCGAAGCAGCTGAATATGGCGCAGATTCGATTAAGGTTCTGCGTGGTCTTGATGCGGTTAGAAAACGTCCCGGTATGTATATTGGCGATACAGATGATGGAACAGGCTTGCATCATCTAGTTTATGAGGTGGTCGATAACGCAATAGACGAAACGTTGGCCGGTCATTGTGACCAAATTGATGTGATCTTGAATTCTGACGGATCTGTAACCGTTAAAGATAACGGGCGCGGTATTCCTGTGGGAGAACACTCGGAAGAAAAAGTCTCTGCAGCGCAAGTGATTATGACACAGCTCCATGCCGGAGGTAAATTTGATGCTAATTCCTATAAAGTCTCCGGTGGTTTGCACGGGGTCGGTGTGTCGGTTGTAAATGCTCTGTCTGAGTATTTGGAGCTGACTATTCGCCGGGAAGGCAAAGAATGGTATATGCGTTTTAAAAACGGGGATGCTGTTGAAGATCTAAAACCGGTGCGCGATCTTGAATCTGGCGAGCGCAATGGTACGGATGTTACTTTCTTACCGTCTCCTGAAACGTTTGCTATAACCGAATATGACTTCAAAATACTTGAGAATCGCTTGCGTGAGCTGGCTTTCTTGAATTCCGGTGTAAATATTGTTCTTAGTGATAAACGTGCAGATGATGAAGGAGAATGGAAAGTTTCAACGCTGCATTTTGAAGGTGGAATTGAAAGTTTTGTGAATTATCTCGATCGCACCAAAAAGCCGCTAATTGAAAAACCGGTTAATTTTTCTACATATCATGATGCAAGCGGCGTAACAGTCGAAGTAGCATTGGAATGGACGGATGCTTATCATGAAACTATGCTGTGTTTTACCAATAATATTCCCCAACGGGATGGCGGAACACACTTGGCCGGTTTTCGTGGCTCACTGACCCGTGTTTTGAGCCGTTATGCTGATGAGAAAGGCATTATTAAGAAAGAAAAAATTAAGCTGACCGGAGAAGATATGCGCGAGGGCCTGACTTGCGTGCTTTCAGTGAAAGCCCCTGATCCAAAATTTTCTTCTCAAACCAAAGATAAGTTAGTTTCTTCGGAAGTACGTCCGATTGTGGAAGGCGCAGTAGCCGAGCGTTTGGGGGCATGGCTTGAGGAAAATCCAGCCGAGGCCAAGATTATTGTCGGTAAGATAGTTGAAGCGGCGAGTGCCCGTGACGCTGCGCGCAAAGCACGAGATCTGACC
The DNA here is from genome assembly GCA_023140905.1 of Alphaproteobacteria bacterium. Classification (GTDB taxonomy): domain Bacteria; phylum Pseudomonadota; class Alphaproteobacteria; order Micavibrionales; family Micavibrionaceae; genus UBA1672. Next base: position 3,576 of record JAGLKS010000018.1, read on the forward strand.
CGCCGTAAAGGCGTGATGGATGTAGCTAGTTTACCTGGGAAACTGGCAGATTGTCAGTCTAAAGATCCAAGTATTTCTGAAATATTTATCGTTGAGGGAGACTCAGCGGGTGGTTCGGCAAAACAAGC
>JAGLKS010000180.1 GCA_023140905.1 Alphaproteobacteria bacterium
CTTGCGCATCCACCCAAGCCCGCGCGATTTGTGCCCATGACCGCCAGCCATAAGGAGAATAGAGCGAGGACAAATGAAACCCCGCTGTGCGTGCGTTTCCTTCCGTTTGCGCTTCCCAAGCACCGTTTGCCAGCATCCATGTTTTATGATGTTCCTCAATCTTATGTTCGCAATGTTCGCACTCATATAGAGCCTCTTCCGGCGCGCCCTTTGCCCATTTAAGCTGCTCGAATTTCAGCCATTGTGAAGCTCCGCATTCAGGGCAAGGCACCATATATTTACGCTGATCGCTAAGCTCATATTCCCGCTCAATCCGCGATGTGCCGCGAATGGTCGGTGTGCTGACAATAAAGATTTTACGTCGCGCAAAAGTCCGCGTCCGCGCCTCAGCCAGAGCCACCGGATCGCCCTCGCCATCGACATCACCGGGATAGGCATCGACCTCATCCAAAAACAAATACCGCACAGGCATAGAGCGCAATCCTGCCGCGCTGTTTGCGCCGGTCAGAACAAGAACGCCTCCCTGAAAATCTTTCTGCAAAATCGTGTTGCCGCTATCACGCGAGCGAGCAGGACGCACGAGCTTGCGGATAATCTCGCTCTCCTCAATTAACGGCTCAAGTCGCTGTTTAGAATTGCGCTTGGCCATTTCCACCGTTGGCAAAATTGCCAACATCGGCCCCGGCGCATGATGGATCACATAGCCAATCCAGTTATTCCCCGCCTCAGTCCCGCCAATCTGTGCGCCCTTCATAAAGACCACACGCCGGATAGGAGAACTGGAAGACAGACAGTCCATAATCTCGCGCAAATACGGCGTGCGCTCTGTGCGCCATGGCCCCGGCTCGGACGCCGCCTTTCCCGAAAGCCGCCTGTGCTCGTCCGCCCATTGCGACACGCTCAAAATAGGATCGGGTCGCAGCGCACGTAACACGCTCCGCACCACGCTTTTCTCTGTTATGTCTTGCATTCATTCCTGCAGCCCACTGATGATACAGGGATATTTTATAAGCTATGGGTTCAACAGAATTATTTACTAAATAGCAGTAAATATTTAACCTTGTTTTAAAGTAATATGTTCTTCATGAGCAATTACATTGCCATCATCTAATAATTGGGAAATATCTCCCATTTGTTTTTTATATTCTGAAATTTCAGTATTGTTACTATTCTGAATAATAGTGTTTCTAAGACCAGTTATACAATCAGCCGCCTGTACAAAAATAGAAAACTTACTATCGACAAATGAAGTTTCAGCAATATTATCTGCATATCCTAAACTTATGCCTTCACTATGCTTTTCCCACATTTGATCAACTAATTTTTGTGGATGACCAAACCCATCAACCCTTGACTGAAATGATCCATTAAACCCTGCATCTACGACTGGTATTAAAAGATTTTCTTTTCTTATTTCAGTAGTGACACTTTGAATACCAAACCAACACAAACTATAAAATTGACTATCAATATTATCTTTGAAAACTATTTTTTCGGTTTCTTTAGTGCGGTAGTAGCCCACACGATAAATTTTTATATCATATTTGATAATGGCATTAACAATCTCGCTCATTACTGAAAATTTAATATCGTCATTTTCTTCAGGTAAGAAATCATTGTAATGCAGTTCTGGTATTGCACGAATTTCATTTTGATTGTTATGCCCCAAGACTTTGCTTATTGAATTATAGAGATTTGATCTTAATTCAGAATAAACGGATACAGGCACTTTAATTGCGTTATATGTATATAGTTTTTTATTTCTATTTAATTCAATTATACTTTCATCAATAAAAAGAAAACATGTGTACTGCCCCCGATTTAGCAAGCATTAATTAAGGGAGTCTCCTTGGCTGTTTGGTTAAAGAATTGTGTTTCAAATTTCTCAGGTGGCATATACCCAAGAGTTGAGTGGAGATATGCGCTATTATAATGCTCAATCCAGCCACCCAAAGCCTGATAGAATTCTTGCGGATTTGTCCATTCATTAATCCATACGAGTTCTTCCTTTAACGTACGCATGAAGCGCTCAGTATCGGCATTGCCTTTGGGGTTATTATAGCTGGTAAAGGCTTGTTTTACGCCCATATCGCGGCATGCTTTCATGAATGAAAGAGCTGTGGGCTGGCAGCCATTATCGCTCATCAAATGCAAGTTTTTACCCCGCGCGCCATCAGGAAACTGGCGGTTTGCGCCCTTGTTCAGAGCCACTAGCCAGTGCCAAGCTTTGGATTGTTCTCCGGCGTGATGCCCAACGATTTTCTTGGTGTACCAGTCAATAACGATGGTCACATAAACCCAGCCATAGCCCTCAATCATGACTTTGGTCATGTCGATGCCCCACCACTGGTTCGGGCGATCAGGGCGCGGTTTGCTTGTATTTGCGCGCCGCGAAGCCTTGATCTTCATGTTTTTTGCGACCAGCAAATTATGTTCTTTCATCAAGCGGTAAACCTTGTTCTTGCTGACTTTGATCTCGTCAATATAGTTCATGTGCGCCCAAATCCGGCGATATCCCCAGAACGGATGATCGGCCTTTAGCTCTTTGATTTTGCTTATCAAAGGAGTGTTTCTGGCCGTAACAGCGCTGTATGACCCGCGTTTGCTCATAACCACTCTCCTTCGGTTTTTTTTAATTCCACAGTCAGTTCGCCAACCAGAGTTTTGAGCTTCTCATTCTCGCTCTCAAGATGTTGTTGTTTCTGGTTAACTTTTTGCGTGTCAAAAGCTTTGCCAGCGTGGCTTAAGAACTGATCCCTCCATAAATAATATTGTGATTGGCTGATGCCATGTGTGTTGCAAATCTCCGCAACCGATAGTCCTTTTAAGCCCTGAAGGACTATCCGCGCCTTCGCCTCACTTGTCCATTTTCGTCTCTTCATCGTCTTCCTCCTGCTTGTCTAAAACAGCAAAAAGACTCTCTTAACTCAAGACGTTTCTAAACTGGGGGCAGGATACATGCATCCATTATTTTTAACCTTCATAAAATTTAACTTTCCTCCACCATACCAAATTTCTCACCACTTTCAGCATGAATCGCTTTCTTCTTCGTAGCTTCCTGCCAACGCCGTACAATCACGTCCACATATTTTGGATCCAGCTCACTCGTGCAGCATTGGCGTCCCAGCCGTTCACAGGCAATGAGGGTAGAGCCGGAACCGCCAAAGGGATCGAGTACGATATCCTTGCTCTTGCTGGAATTTTTAATGGCGCGTTCTACCAATTCCACGGGCTTCATGGTGGGGTGGAGATCGTTCACGCGCGGCTTGTTCACAAACCAGACATCGCCCTGATCGCGCGCGCCGCACCAATAACGGTCATTGCCTTCTTTCCAGCCATAAAGGATCGGCTCGTATTGGCGCTGATAATCCGCGCGCCCCAGCGTGAAAT
>JAGLKS010000181.1 GCA_023140905.1 Alphaproteobacteria bacterium
TGCCAGTAGAGCCGGATGTGTAAAGGAAGAAGAGAGGATCTTCAGCGTTCATTGGTTCACATGGGAAGTCAGTGCTTTGGGTGTCTACAAAGTCGTTCCACCAAATATCACGGCCTTCTGTCCACTCAATGTTGCCGCCTGTACGATTCAAGACAAGTACAGTTTCAACGTCTGGGCATCCTTCTAGGGCTTCATCAACACAGTTTTTAAGCTTCACTGTTTTGTTACCGCGATAGGATTCATCAGCAGTTACGACGACTTTAGCTTCACTATCTTGGATACGTCCGCGTAAGGCTTCAGAAGAAAAACCTGCAAATACAACAGAGTGAACAGCGCCAATACGTGCGCAGGCCAGCATTGTGTATGTAGCTTCTAGAACCATTGGCATATACATGACAACGCGATCGCCTTTTTTGACGCCGCGTGCTTTTAGAGCATTGGATAACTTACTGACTTCGTCTTTTAGCTGCCCGTATGTGACAGAGTATGAATCTTCAGGATCATTTCCTTCGAAGATAAGGGCTGTGACATCTTCTTTCTCGGGTAGGTGACGGTCAATACAATTGTAACAAGCGTTTAATTCACCATCTTCATACCACTTGATGGAGACTGGGCTTGTGAAACTTGTGTTTTTTATGATAGTCGGCTTTTTGAACCAATCAATACGCTCGGCTTGTGTTGCCCAGAACCCTTCAGGGTCTTTAATAGATTCTTTGTACATGGTTTCGTATTGTTCTTTAGAGATATTAGCATTTTTCTGTATCTCATCAGATGGGCTGAAACGATCGTTAATCATGTGATGGTGTCCTTTATACTTTACTTAATAATACCTAAAATTTGTTCACAATATTGTTTGTTACACAGTTTTTGTATGTAAAGTTTAGCGTGTGTTTTTTTGAAAAAGACATAAAACTAGTAGCCGGGATATATGATTTCCTCAGGCTCCACTTTAGTACTATCGCTTTAGACAGTTTTTTATCTTCTATTTCACACAGTGTTTTTCGGCACAAAGATGCTGATTTTTGTGATCTTTTGCGCATTTCGTCACATTGGTGATTTCACCACACAGGCAGAAGAATGCACGAAATATGTATTTTTGACTATGCGCACTGCACAATTTTGGTGGTAAAAAGGGCGGATTATAGACGCGTTTCATGGCTAAGAGGCCGATTTAGAATGGTTTTTATCACATCATTTATGGGTAGATTTTTATTTACACACGCGTCAACTCCAATGCATATTGGCATCTCTACCCCGTATTTTTCTGCAAGAGCGACAGTAGATTTTGCGGTATGAACGCCTTCTGTGACACTGTTCGTGTCAGCCATAATTTTGGAAAGGGCTTCTCCTTGTCCCAGAGCATAGCCCAAAGAGAAGTTGCGGGATTGTTCCGATGAGCAGGTCAACATCATATCTCCAATACCGCATAGTCCTAGAAAGGTTTCCGGTTGTGCTCCCATGGCGATACCCAAACGCGTAATTTCAGCCATCCCACGTGTAACAAGAGAGGCCCGCGCACTTTCACCCATGTCGAGTCCCTTGACGATACCACATGCTATGGCGATGACATTCTTTAAAGCCCCGGCGATTTGTGTGCCGATAATGTCTGTGGTGACGTAAGGGCGGAAATATTCGCTAGCAATTACGTTTTGTAAGGTTTCGGCAAGATCTTGGCTGATACTAGCCAATGTTGTAGCCGCCGGTTTACCACTTGCAATTTCTTTTGCAAAGTTAGGGCCGCTGAGAATGGCGATTTGTGTATTGGGAAGAATTTCTTCAACAACATCGCTCATTATAAGCATGCTGCCTTGCTCAATGCCTTTTGAACACAAGATGAGCGTATGATTTGGGCGTATGTAAGGGCGCAATTGCCCAAGAACTGAACGCATTGCCTGAGCTGGCGTTACCATGAGGATAATGTCGCTTTTCATGGCTTCTTGTAAGTCAGAGGTTGCTTTTATTCTTGAGTCTAAAGGAATGCCACGTAAATGCGCTGTGTTCTCATGGCCTGTGTTTATTTCCTCAGCTACTTCAGCACGACGCGCCCACAGGCAAACATCAAGACCTTTAATTGCCATGATGTGCGCAAGAGCGCTTCCCCATGATCCAGTGCCGATTACACTAATACTTTCTGTATTCATTGGTTTATAGCATCCTTCTTTGTTTTATTATGCTTTAATTCCTGCGCCATGGCGCGGAGAGCCTTCAGGGTCAAGTGGCCAGCGAGGCCGTGCTTGAAAATCCAGAGGATCATGTTGTCCGTTTTTTAAATGTTCTAATCCAGCCCATGCAATCATAGCACCATTATCTCCTGAAAGAGAAAGTGGCGGGGCATGGAAGGTCATATCATGCTCTAAAGCCAGGTTTTGTAGTTGCTGGCGGATAGTTTGATTTGCTGAGACGCCGCCACAAACAACAAAAGCAGGGGACGTTTTAAAAGGGCCGTATGATTCTATGAATTGGTCCATAGCCCGCCCTGATTTATTGGCTAATATTTCGGCTATTTTCACCTCAAGGGCGCAAGAAAGCTGGATTATATCACTGTATTCTAAATCTCCAGCGGGGAGGTTATCGACATGGAGCCGCACGGCTGTTTTTAATCCAGAAAAAGAAAAATCACAATTCTTTTTGTCCTTCATCGGAGAGGGTAAGGGGAAGCGTTCTATCGCGGCGTCCTTATTAAGGCATTCCAAGGCTGTTTTTTCAATATTAGGGCCTCCGGGATAGGGAAGCCCCATGAGTTTGGCACTTTTATCGAAACATTCACCGGCAGCGTCGTCTAGTGTTGTTCCAATCCTGCGATATTGCCCTAGCGATTCGGCAATTAGTAGCTGTGTATGTCCGCCAGAAACCAGTAAAACAAGGAAAGGAAATTTTATTTTATCTACCAAGCGCGCTGTGAGGACATGCCCTTCCAAATGGTTAATACCAAGGAAAGGAATATTATGAATGCCGGCAATTGCTTTGGCACTCATCATTCCAATCATAACGCCGCCAATCAAGCCGGGGCCGCATGTAGCAGCTACGCCATCAAGATCAGAGAAGGTTATGTTTGCGTCTTCTATGGCAGCGGCTATGACTTTATCGATATGTTCCAGATGTTCGCGAGCAGCGATTTCCGGGACAACTCCCCCATAAACGCGGTGAGTTTTGAGCTGGCTAAGGACGATATTGGAAAGGATATGCCCTTTGTCATTTACTACAGATGCCGCCGTTTCATCACAGCTTGTTTCTATACCAAGAACGATCATTGTAGCGTTGCTTTCCTAACTCCAGAATTGTAGACGGATAATCAGATTCCGCTTCTGTTACAAGATCATTAAAGTAAAGTTGAACGTAATGACTGTCAAACCAGAATATGAATAGCCTAAAAAGCAGTCATTAGAACTTGTGTTTCAGTATTGGCTTTTGGCAGGCTAAAATTATAGCCAAGAAATAGCCAAAATTGGACAACACATTAAGGCTAAGATAAAGGATATAAAGACTTTTCGGGGATTGGTGGCTGTGCCATGGTGAAGTTGTTTGAGGACTTGACAGGTGGAAAAGCGCAATTTTCAAAGAAATTGAAGAGTCTTTACTAGCTCGGCATATCTATTTGTACGCATTTCATGGATTTTCCTAAGGGATCTGCGGTGGGAACGGCTAGTGTACGTTGCTATATTTTCTTATTAAAACAGCAACCAGATTTAAAAAGCACACCTTTTTCGCTACAATGTAGATGTACGAATTTTTAAGCTAAAGAATCGTTAAGTTGATGCAACAGCCCGGGTTATTTCTCTTGGTGCAATGGAAAGCTGGGAGCAACACCGATAAGAGCGCGTTTTGGGGCTGGAAGATGCGTGCGCAATCGGGCATAATAATTAGGTCCCGACCCTAAATGAGATATGCAAATGGATAAAAAGATTATTATTACCAGAGCTAATCATCAGGCGCAGGCTTTTGCCGCGGCAATTGTGAATCAGGTAAGCGGAATAAACATGAATGATTTTGTCTTTGAACCAATGACTGAGATTGTTCACTTTCCGTTTAATACATCAAAATTTGAAGATTATGATGGTATTATCATGACAAGCATGAATGCTGCCGTATCTTTGGAATTGAATGCTCCGGCACGTGATTTATTGGCAGATAAGCAATTTTATTGTGTTGGTGAGCATACGCGCCAAAAGATTTTAAGCATGGGTGCTCAGGATGTTGCTATATGCACACCTATGGCAGAGGATTTGTTTGATAAAATGTTTAAAGGTGATGATGAGCCATTTTATGCTGATAAAAAGTTTTTGTATCTTCGTGGAAGAGATGTTCCCTTTGATATAAAAAACGCTCTTAGTGAGTCAGATAAAGAGACAG
>JAGLKS010000182.1 GCA_023140905.1 Alphaproteobacteria bacterium
TAGTCCAATGAACAGCGCACTAAAAACGCGCACCCATGCACTGCAAGATATTGCAGGGCGACTCGTAAAGTATAACCCGTTTCGCCTGAAAAACTCAACATGATACCAATTCTCATTCAAAGAATAAAAAACTGTGCATTAGTTAAGGAAAATTAACCTTTTATTAAAGATTAAAGTATTACCCTTTTAACATATTAACTTGAATAACCGGATAAATCACAAAAGGGTGAAAACGCTATGCTTTGTTTTTTGAAAAACCTGTTCATTAAACAACCTCCTTTGCCCTGCTTTGATAATAAAGCTGAAAATAAAATCGTTGAACATCAAAAACCATGCTTACAAACACCAAAACAAGCATCAGAATATGATGTTTACATTTATTGTCCTGATAAAAACAAAAGGTTTACATCGCTGAAATGGCGCAAAGTTGGAGCTACCGACAACGCAAAACATGCTGTTATGCAGGCGCGTAGCCTTCATAGAAAACAAGAATATGATCGAATAGAAATCAAGAAACGGTCTTATTCCAGAGGACAAGATTGTTATCTTTCTAAAACAATCCGCGTTTACAAAAAGAAAAGCCCCTCGGCTTGGGAAAATTTCATGCGCTCTTTTTCCGTTTCTTCATAAATCTGCGACAGCATACGCAGGTGGTCTTATTGCACAGGCAAAAACAGCCCAAAACGCACTTCCAGCTTATATTACGAAGCAATGTTAAGTATATTAATCCAAGACGCCCAAAGGATCAGCGGAAACTAACTGGCCCATTTGTTCATAGACATTCGCGTTTTCATTCATCTGCTCACGAATCGGCTCATTCTTTTCTGCTAACTCACGGAAAAATCCGGCAGCATCATTAAGAAGACGTCCGGCCAGCTCTGCATGAGACATGTCTTCGAGACGCCCATTCGGTTCGGTCACAACCAAATCTGCCATTTGTTCAAAAACAGTGGCATTTTCATTCATTTGCTCTGCAAGTTCCTCATTTTGTTCCGCCAATGTACGAAAAAAAATAGACGCATCGGCAAGTAGTTTACTAGCAAGTTCAGCATGAGTTGACATATAAATATTCCTTAAATTTTAAAAACTTAAACCTGAATTATAGTGGTTTCGTTTAAGAATAATACATAGTAGACACCGTTAACAGTGTCTGATTGCGGATTATGTACAATTCTGTTTCGTTTTACAAGTTAAACTACTATTATATGGTGGGTTGTTGTGTTTACGCTCACCTGCCGGATAAAAAACTTTGGTGTTAGTTATGAAAATAATGTATAAGGTGCATGGTTGAATTTTTAGAATTTTATTAATAGGGGTAAATTATGACTAATGATATTAAGAATAAATTTGAAGACAGCACCGGAAAACGCGGCACCAAAACCGATGCTATTATCAGATACATGAAGGAAAACAAAAACGCCTTACTAATCTGCGCCGGAGCCGTAGTCACAGGCGGAGCCGTAGCCGTGTTCGGATTCGCAAAAGTACTCGGAATCACGTTTGCAGCCGGAGCCGGAGGCGTGGGCATAGCCTCACTCTTAGACTACCACGAGAACAAAAACACACCTTCAGACGATAAAGACACACCTGCGAATGAATAAAATCTGTACTATTCTACTATAGCTTATGCTATTTAGGCTGATATCTAAAAGGGGCGGCTTTATAGGCTCCAAGCATTTTTATGTTCTTGGCATAAAAACCCAGCTCTTCAATAGCATTCCTGAATGCATCCGTTTCGGGGTGCCCTTCAACATCACATAAAAAGCGCGCTGCCTGAAAATTTGCATCCACATAGGACTCAAGTTTGGTTAAGCTCAATCCATTCGTAGCAAACCCGCCCAATGCTTTATACAAAGCGGCTGGAATGTTGCGTACTTCAAATAAAAGGCTGGTCATTACATCGGGTTCATTTACATCGGGGAAATGCGGTTCTTTACATAAGATGAGGCAACGCGTTGTATTACGGCTTTGATCTTCAATATCGCGTTCAATAATATCAAGGTTATAAATCTCAGCCGCTAATGTAGACGCAATCGCCGCATGGGATGGATCGCCTCTCTCGACAACCTCTTGCGCTGCTCCTGCCGTATCATCATGAACATGAGCTTCAACACCAAGTTTTCTTAGAAATTTCCGGCATTGCGGTAGCGCGTGTACGTGGCTGTGTACGTGTTTAATGTCTCCACTCTTTACTCCATGCAACCCAAGAAACATGTGGTTAACAGGTTGAAAATACTCTCCAATAATAAACAGCTCGCCTTGTGACATAAGATGGTGTACGTCTGCAACACGCCCGGCAATCGTATTGTCAACAGGGATCATTGCCAAGTCGCTACGGCCTTCTATCACTGCATTAAAGGCTTGATAAAAAGTAACACACGGGATTGTTGTAAGATCAGGAAAAACAGTACGGCACGCCATATCAGAATACGCGCCATGCATGCCTTGAAAAGCGATTGTTTTATATTTCTGTGAGATCATAATTACTCCAATTTTGATTGTATTATAGTAGTTTCGTTTAGGGTTAGGAAGGACCCTAGCGTTTAGACCAGCCGCCACGCTCGTCTTGCTGCCAGTATGTCACTTCAAAGTCTCGATCTTTATAGGTTTGCCAATCTTCCCGTGCCTGTGCGACAGCCTCGCTGTCATGTCCGTCAAATATCTTGCAACATAAAGAAAAATCATCGTACATCTCACTGCTTACACCATGGCCAACCATTAAAACATCGGCATTATTTGGGTTTTCATCTATATCTGTCAGCCATATAGGTTGTAAAGAGGCTTCTTTTTCTTTAGTTGTTCCGGCGGAACCATGCGGCAAAAAGCTATTTGGATTGAATACCCATAACTGCTTATCAAGAGCCGTAACCTCTTGTTTATTACGCATTTTTACAATGATGCGTTTACCTTGCTCATACGCTTTAGATAACAGCACCGGTAAAGTCTGGTCCTGTGTACGTGTCTGCAAATGATAAAAACGAATTTCAGTCACAAAAAATCCTCATGCCCGTTCATAATTTTGTGCTACAAAGCGTTCCAATACACGTACACCAAATCCTGTTCCGTATTTAGGTACTGTATCTTTATCCTTTTTGATCCAAGCTGTTCCGGCAATATCCATATGCACCCATGGCAAATCACCCTTTATAAAATGCGCCAAAAATCCAGCAGCCGTACACGCTCCAGCATTATGGCTTGAATTTCCCATATTCTTGACATCAGAAATACTTCCCTCCACTTCTTTTTTCCAAACATCATCAAGAGGCATACGCCAAAGCTTTTCATTCACGTCTTTGCCCGCCGCATCAAGTTGCGTCCATAAAGCATCGTCACTGGCAAATGTCCCGCAATATTCATTCCCCAAAGCAACGATTGTAGCACCTGTCAAAGTAGCCAGATCAATAACAAACCGCGGTTTATAAACGTCCTGTACGTACGCCAAAGCGTCAGCCAGCACCAAACGGCCTTCCGCATCGGTATTGAGTACCTCGATTGTCTTACCATTATATGCGGTGATAATATCTGCCGGACGATAAGCCCGCGCTGAGGGCATGTTTTCAACAAGGCCGACAACGCCAACAGCATTAATCTTAGCTTTACGTGCGGCCAGAGCTTTTATCAGACCAACAACAACGGCTGATCCACCCATATCCATTTTCATATCTTCCATGCCCAAGCCGGGTTTTAGAGAAATTCCTCCTGTATCGAAGGTTACACCTTTCCCTACAAAAGCCAGTGGAGCATCATTGGCAGCTTTATCACCACGCCAGCGCATAATCACCATACGCGGAGCATTATCAGAGCC
>JAGLKS010000183.1 GCA_023140905.1 Alphaproteobacteria bacterium
CATTGTCCCGGCTAATGATCTGGCACAAGCGCAAATGGCTGAATAAACCTTCTTTAAATAAATAAAATCAAGAATTTTAAAGGGGGCCATGAAGCCCCTTTTTTAGTAGGTGCTCTTTATTAAGTAGGTGCTCTTTATAAGTAAGTGAAAGACGATAATCCCATGAAATTTCTCGATCAAGCCAAGATATATTTACAAAGCGGCAAAGGTGGCCCGGGCTGTGTATCATTCCGTCGTGAAAAATACGTAGAATTTGGTGGACCTGATGGTGGAAATGGTGGTAAAGGCGGAGATATTTGTATCGAAGTTATCGATACCCTTAATACTTTAATCGATTTTCGTTATCAGCAACATTTTAGTGCTGAGGGTGGTCATCACGGAGAAGGACGTAATAAAACCGGAGCTGGCGGGGAAGATTGCATTATTCGCGTTCCTGTAGGTACTCAAATACTTGATGAAGATAAAGAAACCATACTAGCTGATCTAACTGAATCCGGTCAGTGCATAAAGTTTCTCAAGGGTGGAGACGGTGGATTTGGTAACACCCATTATAAAAGCGCAGTCAATCAGGCTCCACGCAAAGCAACACCCGGCTGGCCCGAACAAGAAATTGTTGTATGGCTGCGCTTAAAACTTATTGCGGATGTCGGGCTAGTGGGATTACCTAATGCAGGTAAATCAACTTTTCTGGCAGCGTGTTCTAATGCAAAGCCAAAAATAGCAGATTATCCATTCACAACACTTCACCCTAATTTAGGTGTTGTCAAAGCTGGGGATAGAGATTTTGTGATTGCTGATATTCCCGGACTTATTGAAGGAGCGCACGAAGGTCAGGGATTGGGGGACCGTTTCTTAGGCCATGTGGAGCGTACATCAGTTCTCTTGCATATCATTGACTCTACGCAAGATGACTTAGTTGGAGCTTATAATACAATTCGCCATGAACTAACGGAGTATGGTGCTGATCTGGAGAATAAACCGGAAATTATTGCTATAAACAAAGCTGATGCGCTTGGTGAAGAGTTAGCCCAAGATCAAGCTAATACTTTGTCAAAAGCTCTAAACAAAGACATACGCGTTATTTCTGCTGTATCTGGCGAAAATGTAAAAACTCTTCTTTATGAACTTGCACAGATTGTTGCTGAAGAGAAACAACAGGGAGTTTCCGGGGGATGAGTGACCGGAAAACTACGACTTCTGTTCTTGAGAACACAAAGCTATTAGTTGTGAAAATTGGATCTGTTCTTGTCCGTGGGAAAAAACTGGATGAGGTTAATCAGGAATGGATAAACGCTTTTGCTCAGGATGTAAAAAAACTGATGCAAACAGGCATTAAAGTCGTTGTTGTCTCGTCTGGAGGGATTGCTCTGGGCCGTAAAGCGTTAGGGATTAAAGCAAGCACTCCACCTAATGATATTCCTTTAGCAAAAAAACAAGCCGCTTCCTCTGTTGGGCAATATTATGTTTTTAACGGGTATCATAAAGCCTTCTCAAAATATGGGATAAATGCCGGACAAGTCCTGTTAACTATGAGCGAAACAGAGAATCGCCGCATGAATTTAAATGCGCGTGATACAATTCTTACGTTATTAGATCATGGCATAGTTCCTGTCATTAATGAAAATGACACAGTCTCAACAGAAGAAATTCAGTTTGGTGATAATGATCGTCTAAGTGTACGTGTTGCTCAAATGATTGGGGCCGATAGTGTTGTTCTTCTATCAACAACAGATGGGTTATACACAAATAATCCTGATATTAATCCACAGGCTGAGCATGTCCCTTTTATAGAACAATTGAGTGATGAGCATGTTAAAATGGCTGGCGAAGCTGTGCCGGGCTTAAGCACCGGGGGAATGAAAAGCAAAATCAAGGCGGCTATCTCAGCAACAAAAACAGGCATTCATCTGATTATTACTGATGGGCGTGAGGTGAATGTCCTAGAAAATCTTTGTGCAAATAAAACAAAACGTTCCAGCTTGTTTTATGCACAAACTGTGGATAAAATTGCAGCCCGCAAAATGTGGATAGGTGCTCATATGCAGCCTAAAGGTTTTGTTACTATTGACGATGGTGCATTAAAAGCTCTTCGTAACGGGAAAAGCTTGCTTCCTATCGGTATCAAAAAAGTGAGAGGAGAGTTTAAACGCGGTGATGTTGTCGAGATTTTAGATATGACAGGGAATCGTGTCGGTATGGGAATTAGCGCTTATAATCTTTACGATGCACAATTAATCTGTGGTTGCAATAGCAAAGACATAGTTAGGATTCTCGGTATCATTGGTAGCGATGAACTTATTCACCGCAATGATATGGTTTTCGAGCGGTGATGTGAAACTATTATAAAGTCGCTTTCTATCCTTCCAATATCTCTACTTTTGTTTCATGATGTGTCTCCAAGTGAATCACATTAACAAAAGCGATATGAATCAAGATGCATACGGATACACCTCATAAAACAATTTATCTAAAAGATTACACCCCTTTTTCTCACATAATAGAAAAACTGGACCTGAATTTTGATATTAATGATGGTTATACAATTGTAACAGCTCAGGGCCGTTATGTTAGCAAGGATGCAAAGTGTGGTGAATTATTTCTTTACGGGGAAGAGTTAGAGCTATTATCTCTTAAGGTAAATGGGGTGGATTATTCAGATTATAGCTGTGATGATGCTTCTATGCATATCCAGAATTTACCGGAAAGCTTTGATCTGGAGATTGTTACAAAAATCTATCCTGAGAAAAATACACGACTTGAAGGGTTGTATAATTCCGGCGGCACATATTGCACACAGTGCGAAGCTGAGGGTTTCCGCCGTATTACATATTATCCTGATCGTCCTGATGTCATGACGATTTTTACTGTACGTATTGAAGCCGATATAAAATACCCCGTCCTGCTTTCTAATGGGAATCGCACTGATGGCGGCGAGGCTGGCGAAGATCGTCACTATACAGTTTGGGAAGATCCCTTCCTTAAGCCGTGTCACCTCTTTGCCCTTGTCGCGGGTGATCTAAAGCATATTTACGATAGCTTCACAACAATGTCAGGCCGTGAGGTTGATCTTTATATCTATGTTCGTCCGGGTGATGAAGATCAGTGTCCATATGCGATGGAAAGTCTTAAACGCGCAATGAAATGGGATGAGGAAGTTTATGGCCGTGAATATGATCTGGATATTTTCAATATTGTTGCAGTTAGTGACTTTAATATGGGGGCAATGGAAAATAAATCCCTCAATATCTTTAATACAGCTCTTGTCCTAACCCATCAGGAAACAGCAACAGACGCAGACTTTATTCGTGTGGAAAGTGTGATCGGTCATGAGTATTTCCACAATTGGAGCGGTAATCGCGTTAATTGCCGGGACTGGTTCCAGCTATCATTGAAAGAAGGATTCACAGTATTTCGTGATGAAACTTTTTCTGCTGATATGCATTCACGCGATGTGCAGCGCATTGATGATGTGACCCTATTGCGCCGGATGCAATTCCCCGAAGATGCATCACCTTTGGCCCATCCTATTCGCCCGGATAACTATATCGAGATTGACAATTTTTACACAACCACAGT
Organism: Alphaproteobacteria bacterium; assembly: GCA_023140905.1. Classification (GTDB taxonomy): domain Bacteria; phylum Pseudomonadota; class Alphaproteobacteria; order Micavibrionales; family Micavibrionaceae; genus UBA1672. Next base: position 3,577 of record JAGLKS010000183.1, read on the forward strand.
CTACGAAAAAGGCGCTGAAGTTATCCGCATGATGCATACTTTGCTGGGAGAAGAGAATTATCGTAAAGGCACAGATCTTTATTTTGATAGGCATGATGGCCAAGCCGTAACCTGTGATGATTTTGTTCAAGCGATGCAAGATGCGAGCGGTGTAGATCTTGAGCAATTTAAGTTGTGGTATTCTCAGGCCGGTACGCCTGTTGTAACTTTCACGGGTGCTTATGATGAAGAGGCTAAGTGCTACAATGTTACTTTGTCACAGGATATTCCAGATACTCCGAACCAAAGCAATAAAACGCCGATGGTTATTCCAGTAGCATTAGGTCTTATTAGCCAGAATGGTGAAGATTTAATCGGAACACAAATTCTGGTTTTAAAAGAAAAAGAACAAACTTTCAGTTTTGATGATATCAAAGTGCGCCCTGTTCCTTCAGTATTGCGTGGGTTTTCTGCTCCAGTAAAACTTAAAACAAATCTGAGTGAAGAAGACTATATATTCCTTATGCAAAACGAAGTTTATGACGGCTTTAATCGATGGGAATCCGGACAACATCTTGCATTTAAAGCACTGAGTACAATGCTTGACCAATATGAACAAGACGGTGTGAAGAAGCCGAAGCTTTCTTCTTCTTTCATTGAAAGCTATGGCCGTGTTCTGGATGATGCACTGAAAGAAAATGCTGATAAAGCGCTTCTTGCGCGGGCTATGACATTGCCTAGTATAGGGATAATTGCACAGGAACGAGATTATGCTGATCCTGAGAATATTCATTTGATGCGTGAACTAGCTTTAGCTTCTCTAAAGAAAGCGCATAAAAAGAAACTTGAGGCAATATATGATAGTAATGCTCCGCAAGGGGAATTCTCTATGTCTTCTGAAAATATGGCTAGGCGTGCTCTAAGAAATACAGCTCTAGCTTTATTAACAGCGACACATGGCACAGGTTGTGCGAGGCGGGCAAAAGCACATTATGATAGTGCTGATAATATGACAGACCGCGTTGCGTCTCTTGTGTCTCTTGCTGATAATAAAGGCAAACTCAGAGATGAGGTTTTCGCAGATTTTTACACTCGCTATAAACAATATCCTCTTGTCATTGATAAGTGGTTTTCATTGCAAGCAATGTCCACACTGCCTGGCACAGTAAATCATCTCAAAAAATTGCGCGGGCATCAGGATTTTAATATCAAAAATCCCAATCGTGTACGTTCTCTTTATGCGGCG
>JAGLKS010000184.1 GCA_023140905.1 Alphaproteobacteria bacterium
ACGTTCTCTTTATGGGGCGTTTACCGTAAATAATCCGGCATGTTTTCATGCTAAAGATGGATCAGGGTACGCTTTCTTGCGTGATGCAGTGATAGAGCTAAATACCATAAATCCACAAATAGGCGCGCGTATGCTTACTTCTATGCGTGAGTGGCAGAAATACACATCGGACCGTCAAGAGATGATGAAGCAAGTTTTGCGTGATGTTTTAGAGGTCAAAGATTTGGCCCCAAACATTTATGAAATTGCTAGTAAGTGTCTTGGAGAATGACAAGCTCATGAAAGCCAAAGCCGCGATATGTGCTGATTTTTCTATTGAAGACCAATATGACGGTCTGGTCTGTGGTCTTGATGAGGTTGGACGAGGTCCCCTCGCTGGTCCGGTTATTGCTGCTTGTGTTGTTATTCCTAAAGAGCTGCGTAATCTCGATTTTATTGCTTATGTAAAAGACAGTAAGAAACTCAGTGCTAAAAAACGGGATATGCTTTACGATGAAATTACAGCGCATTTTCCATATGAGATAAGCGCTCTGTCTCCGCAGGAAATCGATGAGCACAATATTTTGCAAGCATCCTTATCGGCTATGAAAAAATCCCATGATGCTATGCTGGAAAATTACAATATTAAAGTGGTTCACGCCTTGATTGATGGAAATAAAGTTCCTATTATTGCCACACCGGCCAGCGCTATCATTAAAGGAGATGCTAAATCCAAAACCATTGCAGCAGCGTCTATCATAGCTAAAGTAACCCGCGATAAAATTATGAGTGATTTGGCAAAAGATTATCCTTATTATGGTTGGGAGCGTAATGCAGGTTATCCTACGAAGGAGCATCGTAAGGCTCTTCTTATGCATGGCATTACTTCTCATCATCGCCGTAGTTTTGCTCCTGTACGAAAAATTCTTGAGTCAAGTCAATAGTTTATCTTAAGAACTTATTGCAACGTACTGATTCAAAATAGATTCTATATAATTTAAAAACATTTTTTACTTGACCTTGAGTCTCATATGACTCATGATTCGCCCATTACATTCACAAAAGGGGTCAAGATGTCGAGTCAGAAAAACAAGATATCCACAACATCTGTAAGAAAAGAAGATAAATTAACAGAAAAAATTATTATTGGTGAATGTATAGAAGAAATGAAAGCTATGCCTAAAAAATCCGTGGATTGTATTTTTGCTGACCCGCCTTATAACCTGCAACTTGGCGGAGACTTGCATCGTCCTAATAACACAAAGGTAGATGCTGTCGATAATGATTGGGATAAATTCGATAGCATGAAAGTTTATGATAATTTTACACGTGAGTGGTTATCAGCTGCTCGCGAAACTTTGACCGATGATGGTGCTATATGGGTTATTGGTAGCTATCACAATATATTCCGTCTGGGCTATATTCTACAGGATCTAGGCTTTTGGATTTTAAATGACGTGATATGGCGTAAATCAAATCCTATGCCTAACTTTCGGGGGCGGCGTTTTACTAATGCTCATGAGACATTGATCTGGGCAGCAAAATCCGAGAAATCCAAATATTACTTTAATTATGATGCTATGAAATCTCTGAATGAAGATCTGCAAATGCGTAGCGACTGGTATCTTCCTTTATGTACCGGATCAGAGCGGCTGAAAGATGAGAGCGGGAAAAAAGCACATCCAACACAGAAACCGGAAAGCTTACTTCACCGTGTGTTGATGTCCTCTACACGCAAAGGTGATACTGTGCTTGACCCATTCTTTGGAACCGGTACAACAGGAGCGATTGCCAAGAAGCTAGGGCGTTCTTTTATTGGTCTGGAACGTGATGAAACATATGCGGAATATGCAAGAAAGCGGATTGCCAAGGTAGATACGTTAAAAGATAATCTTGTAGAAACCATACCTAAACGCGAGCAAAAGCGTATACCTTTTGGCAGCTTGGTAGAGCGCGGTCTTCTTCAACCGGGTACTGTTTTGATGGATTCCAAAAACCGGCACAAAGCAACTGTTCATGCTGATGGATCAATCATTGCACAAAATCGCGTAGATAAGATGCGAGGCTCTATTCATAAGGTAGGGGCTGCTGTTCAAGATGCTCCTTCATGTAATGGCTGGACGTTCTGGCACTATAAGAACGGAAGCAAGACTTTGCCGATTGATCATTTGCGTGCACAAATCCGCGTTGAGGCAGAACAGAAAGACCATCATGCATAATTCTTCTTCTTTGGACAAAGTCATTATTTGTGATCTGGAATTACAAATGTCTATAGGGATTCACGATCACGAACGTGAGAATAAACAGCGTGTCATTATCAATCTTGTTCTTGATGTTGCAAGCAATTCCAATGCACTATTGGAGGATATAAGTGAGGTTGTCTCTTACGAAGATGTGGTCAATCAAGTTGATATTTTGGCAAAAGAACGCCACTATAATCTAGTTGAACGCTTTGCCGAAGATATTGCTGAATTATGTTTTAACGTTGATGATAAGGTTCAAGCTGTAGATGTTCGCGCAGAAAAACCAGATATCATTGAAAATATTGCTGC
>JAGLKS010000185.1 GCA_023140905.1 Alphaproteobacteria bacterium
GGTGATAAAATTATGCGCAGATAATCAACCTGTGCCCATTGGGTAGAAGATTCCTCAAGGAAAATATATTATTCTTAAGTGAAATTACTATACTTCACGCTATTAAAATAGTGTTCCGTGGACGCCTCTTATAAAATGAAATTTTTCCTTTCTATCATAGCCATATTACTCATATCAGCATGCTCTACAGACATATCTCCGTTGTCTGAAGAAGAGCGCATGAAACGCGTCCATGAAACATTCAAAAATATCTTCCCCGAACGGGAACTCATGAACAAAGAAATGTCTTTCGATGAGGCTGTTTCCCGTGCCTTAGAGTATAATCTTGACGCTCGACTACAGCTTCAGGAAAAAAATCTGGCAAGTGCACAATATGCTATAAGCCAGATAAACATGTTACCATCACTCAATGCCGAAGTGAACGTTTCCGAGCGCAATAATAACAAAGGAAGCAGTAGCGAAGAAATTGGCACTGGCACGCAAAACCTAAACTATTCCCGTTCATCCGAAGATAGGACAATAACAGCTCGCCTCAATATGACCTACAGCATTCTTGATTATGGACTGAATTATGCTCAAGCTCAACAAGATGCAAATCGTGTTCAAATTTATCATGAGAAACGCCGCAGCATTATCCATAATATTGTGAGTGATGTAAGAATTGCATTTATGCGCGTTGCTGTCGCACAAGATATCGAAAAAGACATAGCGTATGTTAAAAATGAAGCCGTGGAGGCGTTAGACCGAGCACAACTTATTCGCAAGAATAATCTATCCTCCCCTATTGAAAATTTAACGTATCAAAGAAATCTTATTCAGGTCATCAAAGAATTAAATAGCCTTCAGGATGATTTAAAACTATCACACATCGAATTAGCAGCTCTTCTTAACATTAATTTTGGTGATAAATTTAAGTTACAAAAACTTAACATTGACGAGAACAATATATCCTCAATCATCTCCGATTTAGATAAGCTAGAAAATTATGCCCTTATTAACCGGCCTGAACTTGCAGAAGAAGATTATAATTACCGGATAGAAACCCTTGAAAAAAAGAAACGCTTACTCAGCCTTGTGCCTTTTCCGACACATACTTTAAGCCTTGATTATGACCATAATAAATTCCTTTTAAATAACACATGGATAAATGTCAGCGGACAATTAGCATACAATCTTTTACAACCGCTTATATGGGTAAAACAGAAAAAAGAAAGCGAAGCAAAACTGGAACTTATAACAACGCGACGCGATACCTTAAGTCTGGTTATTCTTGCACAAGTAAACATTGCCTATCTTCGATATTTATCTGCAGCTCAATCTTTCCGTGATTCTGAAAAGCTGGCCGCTCTCGAACAGGAAATTTCCGATCTTGTGGAAAGTGCTGTACAAACAGAAACAGATAATGAACAGCAACTTATTTTTTCACATGCCAGAGCGCTTCTTGCACGTATACAGCGAGACATTGATTATATAGAGCTTAATAACGCCCTCACACAAATCGTGACAGCAATTGGCTACGACCCGTCTCCTCAGGAAAATGGTTACTATGACATGAGTCATTTAACAAAAAGCATCGCCAGAAACCACCAAACTTTAATTGCGGGTACACAAGATATAGACTCAGACACCCCTCCTCTCCCCCCCGATATTCCTTCCATAAAAATTATAAAAACAACAGAACAAAGACCATGGGTAGTAAGAACAGGTTCCTTCATCACACGCACCCAGGCTTTTACAGCAAAACGAGCCATAAAGACTGCCATAAAAGCACTCCCTGAAAATACACAAAAACAGAATTTACAAGAAGCTCTCTTTGTACAAACAAATAAAGATTCACTCTACAAAAAA
>JAGLKS010000186.1 GCA_023140905.1 Alphaproteobacteria bacterium
TGTGATGATGAGCCGGGTAGGGCATTCAATTGTTTCAGATATCCAGAAGCATCTCTTCTCTCATTTTATGACACTTGATTTGACTTTTTTCAATTCCCATACCAGTGGAGAACTTATCTCGCGGGTGATTAATGACGTTTCTGTATTGCGCAACGCGGTTACAAATACGCTTACCGGATTTGGAAAAAATCTTTTTACTTTGGTTTTTCTTATCAGTTTGATGTTTTACCGGGATTGGAAATTGACTTTAGCTGCTTTTATCGTGTTTCCGCTTCTTACAGTATTCGTGATCTATATCGGTCAGAAATTGCGTGCTGTATCTAAAACCATTCAAAATGAGCTTGGTGGATTGTCTGGATTATTGGCGCAAAGTTTTCGCGGTATCCGGCTGATTAAAGCATATCGTATGGAACGGTATGAGAGGAAAAAAGCTGCACGGGCTATTGATTTGGTTCGTGATTTAAATATTAAATCTGTGCAAATTTCGTCTCTTTCAACACCGGTTAACGAAGTAATTGTTGGCATTATCTTTGCCGTAATTATTATTTATGGTGGGTATCAAGTTGGTGCAGAACATATAACAACCGGGCAGCTAGCATCTTTTATTGCAGCTTTTACATTGGCTTATGAACCTATGAAAAAACTGGCCAAACTTAATAATACTTTGCAAATGGGTCTAGGCGCATCTGAGCGCGTTTTTTCCATCCTTGATATGAAGGGACAAATTACTGATAAACCAGCAGCACAGGTTTTGGACATGCAACGTGCTGAAGTTGTCTTTGATAATGTTACGTTTTCCTATGAAGGGTCTAATACACAGGCTCTTTCTAGCGTAAGTTTTAATGCTAGCCCTGATAAAGTTACAGCTCTGGTTGGACCTTCCGGTGGTGGAAAAAGTACGCTTGTTAACCTTATTCCGCGTTTTTATGATGTTGCAGATGGTGCAATCAAAATTAATGGCGTAGACATTCGTGATCTCACTCTGGATTCTTTGCGCAGTCATATTGCATTAGTCTCGCAAGATATTATGATTTTTAACGACACAGTGTTTGAGAATATCCGCTATGGTATGCCAACAGCAAGCACACAGGCTGTATATGAGGCAGCTAAGGCAGCAGCAGCACATGATTTTATTAAGGAGCTCGAGCAGGGATATGATACGATTGTAGGCGAAAATGGTATAAAACTTTCCGGTGGCCAAAAACAGCGTATTTCTATTGCTCGTGCAATATTATGTGATGCGCCTATATTGTTATTGGATGAAGCGACTTCTGCATTAGACAATGAATCAGAACATCTTATCCAAAAAGCGCTGAGAGCTTTGCAAGAAAGGCGCACAACATTCACTATTGCCCATCGTTTAAGCACTATACAAGAAGCTGATCAAATCCTTGTGTTAGACCGTGGCAAGATAGTTGAGAAAGGCCAGCATAATGAGCTTTTGGCTTTAGGGGGACTTTATGCTCATATGTACAAGACCGGGGTTAAAGATATATGATTATCAGCCAATACAAATGTGTTTAAGATAGGTTTTAAACTGGAAAGAGAGCAAAGAATGAGGATAAGAAGATATGTATATACTGCGCTTATGTTTGTTGTATTAAGTATTTCTAGTTATGCTGGATTATCTTACCTTAATTCTCATGAATATATCGCACACGCGCAAAGCGGCGAAAATGATAAATCTGAAAGGGATATCATTAAGATTCCTCCACCTATAGAAGGTACTCTGGAATCTGTTCCTGCTGCACACATTCAAAAATTACAGCTTTCCGATATTCAAATTTTAATATCTGAGGGAAAAACTCTTATTTTTAGAGTAGAGCTGGCGCATTCTATCAATGAGCATCGTATGGGCATGATGTTTCGTAGTAATATTCCGTCAGGAACCGGAATGTTGTTTTTATTCGATGACGTTAAAGAGCGTATGTTTTGGATGAAAAATACTTGGGAACCGCTAGACATTATCTTTATTCGTCAAGACGGTGTTATTCATAATATTCATCATAATGCTGTTCCTCGTTCATTAGAGTATATTAGGTCCGAAGGAAAAGTTCAGCACGTTCTTGAAATTGGGGGAGGAGAAGCTAAGAGACTTGGAATCACAATTGGAAATCGTGTCATTTACGACTGATAAAGTGTCGGTTTTTTTATAAATAAACATGATAATCTCTTGCCGTTTTTCGTTTATTCGTGTACAACCCTTTATCTTCATGGATCGGAGCGTAGCGCAGCCTGGTAGCGCATCTGTTTTGGGAACAGAGGGTCGGAGGTTCGAATCCTCTCGCTCCGACCATTTCACAAATTCCGAAATCTCTCTACAAAATTTACATCCCAATGCTAGACTACAAGAGACAACTCTATCACTGGTAAGATGTTTACAAATCCTGTACATTTTCTTTTACAAAGACCCAGTAGGGTGTCCTTGTTGATTTGCTTTATTAAATAAAAGGTTTTTGCCAATGGATGTAAAAATCTATCGTCCAGCGAAAAGTGTCACACAATCGGGGCGAGCCGTACGCAGTGTGTGGATATTAGAGTTTGAGTCTATACCGGATGGTACACCGGATTCATTAATGGGCTGGGCGCAAGGCTCTAATCCCCGATCCTTATTGCGGTTGAAATTCTCAACATGTGAGCGTGCTATTTCTTACGCTAAGAAGCAGGGACTGAATTATACGGTTTTCCCTGAGAATTACCGTAAAATCAAGCCACATTCAGACACATAATCAAAAAAGCTTGCTTTTGATATGTGCTTTGTGCACTTTAGGAGCGTTTTAATTTTGTAGAATACATACGATCTGATTTATAACATCAGCTTAAATATGGTCCCGTAGCTCAGTTGGATAGAGCA
>JAGLKS010000187.1 GCA_023140905.1 Alphaproteobacteria bacterium
TTATGGCGGCTTACGTATTGGTGATGCGTTGACAGAAGGGGAAGAGCTTGTTTTTACCGGCATTCCAAGTTTTGCACCGGAATATATTCAACGTGCCCGCGCAGAGGACCCTCTAAAAGCCAAGCATTTGGGCAAGGCTTTGCAACAATTAGCAGAAGAGGGGGCAGCGCGAGTATTTAAACCTTATGCTGATCCAGACTGGATTGTTGGTGTGGTCGGACCTTTGCAATTTGATGTGTTGCGAGATCGTATTCGCAGCGAATATGAGATTCCAGTGAAGTTTGAAGCTACCAGCTTGTATACAGCTCGTTGGATTTCTTCGGATGATTCTGTTGTTCTTAAAGCTTTTATTGACGATAATCAGATGTCTATCGCACGAGATCATGACGGTGATCCGGTCTTTATGGCGCGGAATGCCTGGCATTTAAGTAATGCTCAGGATAAAAATGAAGCCATAATTTTTTCAGCGACAAAATAAATGCGGTAGTTTCATTTAAGAATAGTACATTTTGCTTGAAGTTTTCCTTGAAATACTGCGCATTAAGTGACAAAACTGTACTGCGTTAGTACGATTAATAATATTACGTTATAAAAGGGTTGTTTAAAGGAAATGATAAGAATATCAAAATTAGCTGATTATGCTGTTGTCATTTTATCTATTATGGCGAGTAGCGAGAAAAAACTAATGAGTGCCGCACGGCTTTCCGAGGTTAGCTGTGTGCCGGAACCAACTGTATCCAAAATATTAAAAATGCTGTCAAATGGTGGAATTATTAAATCTGCACGAGGGATTAATGGCGGGTATACATTGTATGTTAAGCCTGAGGAGATTGATCTGGAAAGAATTCTTCAAATCATAGATGGCCCGGTTTCTATTACGCAATGTGCTAATAGCAGACAAGATGAGACATCATGTGATCTTGGTGAGAATTGTTCTATGCGTGGTCGTTGGTGCGGGGTTAATAACGTCATACGCCAAGCTTTATCTTCTGTATCTTTGCGCGATCTTATGAACTCGGAAGATGGAGAGATGTCTGTTCCTTACGATGCAGGTTTCGAGCATAAACAGGAAGCTAAAAAAGTGGAGCGGGCTTAAGAGTTAAGGACTTATAGAATAAGGACGGGCAAAATAATGGCGGCTACAGAAAAGACAATTGCTCAGGTTGAAAAATTATCTGGTGGATATGATGCCGGGTTTTATACTGAAATCGAAAGTGAGAAAGCGCCTAAAGGGTTGAATGAGGATATTATTCGCTTTATTTCGGCCAAGAAGAAAGAACCTGAATGGATGTTAGAACGCCGTCTTAAGGCGTATTACCATTGGCTAAAAATGCCGGAACCGGATTGGGCCAAGGTAAAATTCACACCAATTGATTATCAGGATGCTTATTACTATGCTGCACCAAAATCAATGGAGAATGCTCCTGATACAATTGATGATGTTGACCCTAAACTTTTGGATACATACGAGAAGTTGGGTATCCCTTTACGAGAGCAGGAAATGCTGTCTGGGGTTAAAAACCGAAGTGCTGTAGCTGTGGATGCGGTGTTTGACTCAATCTCTGTGGCAACGACGTTTAAGAAAGAGCTAAAGAAATATGGCATCATATTTAGCTCTTTAAGTGAAGCTATCCAAAATCATCCAGAGCTTGTGAAAAAATATATGGGTAGCGTTGTTCCTTATTCGGATAACAAGCACGCGTGTCTCAATAGCGCTGTATTTACTGATGGAAGCTTTGTCTATGTACCTGAAGGTGTGCGTTGTCCGATGGAGCTGTCCACTTATTTTCGCATCAATGAGATGAATACCGGACAGTTCGAGCGCACGCTGATTATTGCTGATAAAGGTTCGTATGTCTCTTATCTTGAGGGATGCACTGCGCCTATGCATGATGAACGCCAGCTTCATGCAGCGATTGTGGAAGTGATTGCTCATGAGGATGCGGAAGTCAAATATTCCACTGTGCAGAATTGGTATCCGGGTGATTTCAATACGGGTGCTGGTGGAATATATAATTTTGTAACTAAACGCGGTTTGTGTGAAGGTCGTAATTCTAAAATCTCATGGACGCAAGTAGAAACAGGTTCTGCTATAACATGGAAATATCCTTCTTGTATCTTGAAGGGTGACAATTCTCAGGGCGAGTTTTACTCAGTTGCTATAACAAATGGCTATCAGCAAGCTGATACGGGAACCAAAATGATCCATATCGGCAAGAATACAAAAAGCCGGATTATATCTAAAGGGATTAGTGCCGGGCATTCGGATAATACATATCGAGGTGTTGTGAAAGTTATGCCGGGTGCCGAGAATGCCAGAAATTTTACTGTATGTGATAGCTTGCTTATCGGCAATGATTGCGGAGCACATACTGTGCCTTATGTTGAAAGCCGTAATAATACGGCTACATTAGGACATGAAGCGACAACTTCAAAGATATCTGAAGATCAACTTTTTTACTGTATGCAGCGTGGTATAAGCAAGGAAGAAGCGATTGCTCTGATCGTAAATGGCTTTGCCAAAGAAGTACTTCAACATTTACCAATGGAGTTTGCCGTTGAAGCACAGAAACTTGTAGCGATTAGTTTGGAAGGGAGTATTGGATAAAATTATGATAAATATTAATAATCTGCATGCTTGTGTTGAGACAGCAGACGGAGAAGCAAAGGAAATCATTAAGGGGCTAAATCTTGAAATCAAGTCCGGTGAGGTTCACGCCATTATGGGGCCGAATGGTGTAGGGAAATCTACATTGTCTTATGTCTTGTCCGGGCGTGATGGTTATAATGTTACAGATGGTTCTGTAGAGCTGGATGGTGTGGACTTGTTGAAGTTAAATCCTGAAGAACGCGCCGCTTTAGGAGTGTTTCTGGCTTTTCAATATCCAGTTGAAATTCCAGGTGTGAACATGAATGTGTTTCTTAAGGCTGCGGTGAATGCTCTTCGTAAGCAACGCGGAGAAAATGAATTGGATGCTCTTGGCATGCTTAAGCTTATTAAAGGCAAAAGCAAAGAACTCGGAATTTCTGATGATATGATGCGTCGCACAGTCAATGTTGGGTTTTCTGGAGGCGAGAAAAAGCGTAATGAGATTTTGCAAATGGCAATGCTTGAACCAAAATTCTGTATTCTTGACGAGACAGATAGCGGGCTTGATATTGATGCGATAAAAGTGGTTGCAGACGGTGTAAATAAGCTGCGCTCACCGGATCGTTCTTTCTTGGTTATTACGCATTATCAACGTTTGCTTGATTATATCAAGCCGGATATCGTGCATGTGATGGCAGATGGAAAAATTGTAAAAACCGGTGGACCGGAACTAGCGTTAGAATTAGAAGAAAAAGGCTATGCAGAATTTTTAAAAGCTGAAGAACAGGAGAAAGCTGCGTGACAACGTGTTTACGTATATTGGATAGAGATGCGCTGCCTACGCCTAAAGATGAGCAGTGGAAATATACGCATCTAGGGCGGGCTTTGGGTGCACGCCTTTTGAACGTACAGCCTTTAGCTCAGCAGCAAATTCTTGTGCATAAAACCGTAGGGGAAATCTGTAAAGAGCCTGAGAAAATTGTATGGAAAGGTGAGGCTGGAAATCATTATCAGTCTCGCTTTGAAATTGTTTTGGAAGATGGGGCGCAAGCCACTATTGTAGAATTCCACGAGGGAGAAGGTGCTTATTGGAAAAATATGAGCACTGAAATTGTGCTGGGAGCTAATGCGCGGTTGAACCATATTCGCATACAAAAAGATTCCGTTGATGCTGTGCAAACAAATATGGTGCATATATCTATGGAACGTGATTCACATCTAAATAGTTTTTCTATTAATTTGGGAGGCAAGCTAACGAGACATGATATTCATGCTGTACTTAACGGTTCGGGAGCACAGTGTCAGCTTAATGGTGTGAATTTGCTTAAAGGCCAACAACATGGAGATACAACGATTATAGTTGAGCATGTAGCACCACATTGCGTGTCCAATCAGTTCTATCGTTCTCTACTTGATGATAAGGCTCATGGCGTATTTCAAGGTAAGGTGCATGTGCATAGGGGAGCGCAGAAGACGGATGGATATCAGCTTGCTAATACGATTTTGCTTTCTCCTATGGCTAAGATGGCGACTAAGCCAGAGCTTGAAATTTATGCGGATGATGTTAAATGTTCTCATGGAACAACAACAGGCGCACTGGATGAAGAGCCTTTGTTTTATTTGCGTTCCCGCGGTTTAAATGAGTCTCAGGCAAGGATGTTGCTTATACAGGCTTTTATTGATGAAGTGATTGGCAAGATTACTGATAGCTCTATACAAACTCGAATTAAGGATATGGTAGCAGAATGGCTGAAAAAACAGCTCAATTAGTGACAGAATATGCAGAATATTTAAATACGCCATGGCGTAAGGATTTTCCTGTATTGCAAACGCTGGTTCATGAGAACAAGCCTTTAGCTTTTCTTGATAGCGCTGCGAGTGCGCAAAAGCCTGTTTGTGTAATTGAGGCTATGGATGAGGTCTTAAGAAGCGGGTATTCTAATATTCATCGAGGATTATATGAACTTTCGCAAAATCTTTCACAAGCTTATGAAGATGTGCGCAGGAAGATTTCTTCATTTATCAATGCGCTTTCGGATAAAAATATAGTTATTACTCGCAATGCAACGGAAGGAATTAATCTTGTTGCTCAAAGCTGGGGGCAGGTACATTTGAAAGCCGGTGATGAGATTCTGATTACCGAGATGGAACATCATGCTAATATTATTCCATGGGTTTTGTTAGCCGGTCAGATCGGAGTCGTGCTTAAAGTTGCACCGCTATTAGAGGATGGAACACTTGATATAGAAGCTTTCCATGACTTGATAGGTGAGAAAACAAAACTGGTTTCTATAGTTCAGGTTTCCAATGTGCTTGGTGTAGTCAATCCGGTCACAGAGATTATTGCTAAAATTCGTACGTTTAATTCTGATATCAAAGTACTGGTAGATGGTTCTCAGGGAATTGTCCATCAAGGCATGGATGTTCAAATAATAGACCCTGATTTTTACGTCTTTACCGGACATAAAATCTATGGGCCTACCGGTGTGGGCGTGCTCTATGGTAAGGCTGATGTGTTAGAGGAAATGGCTCCTTATCAGGGTGGCGGTGATATGATTGGTCAGGTGAGCTTCACCAAAGGCATTACTTACCGTGAGCCTCCTTATCGCTTTGAAGCCGGTACACCGCCAATTGTTGAGGTTATCGGGCTTGGTGCAGCACTTGATTATATTGATTCTATTGGCATGGATAATATCATTGCACATGAACATGCTTTGAGTGTTTATGCTCTTGATGCTTTGCAAGATATTGACGGTGTAAATCTTTACGGTACACAGGATTTAACCAAGAAGGACGGAATATTCAGCTTTAGTGTAGATGGTGCACATTCCAGTGATGTGGCAACGATTCTGGATCAATGCGGTGTAGCTGTACGCAATGGCCACCATTGTGCTATGCCTTTGATGGAAGCTCTCGGTATTGATTCTACTGTGCGGGCGTCTTTTGGATTATATACAAATAAAGATGATATAGACGCACTCATAGCAGGACTTCATAAAGTTAAGGGATTTTTTTAAAAATGAGTAGTGAAGCAGATAAAACAGGACAAGAACCGGAACAGGATAATTATGATTATCTGACAAGGCCACCTCATCTTGAAGGTCCGTTCGATCATAAGCTTTGGCCACAGATCGAGGCCGGTTTAAAGGAAGTCTATGACCCTGAACTTTCAGTGAATATCTTTGAGCTTGGTTTGATATACAAAATTGAAATTTTGCCGGAGGTTAATGGTGTAAGCGATGTAAAGGTTACAATGTCTCTAACATCACCGGCTTGCCCTTTGGCACATGAAATCCCAACTTGGGTACAAGGTGCTATATTGCCGATTGACGGTGTTCAAGGATGTGAAGTTGATTTGGTCTGGGAACCGGCTTGGAATTTAGGCATGATGGCAGAAACAGCTCGCATGCAGCTTAATATGTCCTGATCCTAACAAGAAGCTATTGTGGCAGTGAGTTCTGTTAAGGCTTTTTCTATGATTTGAGCAGGTGTTATGCTTTCTTCATACGGCAAAGTAGATAGTGTTTGTCTCCACTTTCTAGCTCCGCGCTGTTCTTGAAATAAGCCCATTATATGACGGGTGATTGATTTTGCCGGTGTACCAAAGTCATGCATTTGTTTTTCAATATATGGAATCATAGCATGCGCTATTTCGATGCGTGAGAGGCATTGTTTTTCTGGTGTTTTGAAGATTTTAGTTTCTACTTCATTTAATATATATGGGTTTTTATAAGCTTCACGGCCAATCATGACACTATCGAATATTTTCAAGTGTTCTATTGCTTGCTCTGTGGTTTTAATTTCTCCATTAATTGTGATAGAAAGTTCTGGATGTTTGGCTTTTATCTCAGCGGCACGCTCGTAGTTAATCGGTGGAACTGTGCGGTTTTCCTTAGGGCTTAAGCCGTTGAGCCAAGCTTTGCGGGCATGAATAATATAATGAGCACAGCCCGCTTGTTTGCTTGTTGATATAAATTTATCCAAAAACGCAAAGCTATCTTGCTTATCTATTCCAATGCGGCACTTTACAGTAATGGGCAAAGTCGTGGCATTGCACATAGATTCGATACAACGTGCAACAAGATCAGGGCTTTCCATGAGAACAGCACCAAACTGGCCTTTTTGTACTCGGTCAGATGGACAGCCGCAATTTAAGTTTATTTCATCATAGCCATGATCTTCTGCCATTTTAGAACATGTAGCTAGATCCTGTGGATCAGAGCCTCCTAGTTGCAGGGCTATAGGGTGTTGTTCCTGATTATATCTTAGGTAACGCTTCCAATCTCCATGTATTAGAGCACCAGTTGTTACCATTTCTGTATAAAGCAGTGTGTTAGGTGATATTAAGCGGTGAAAGGCGCGGCAATGCTTGTTTGTCCAGTCAAGCATCGGGGCTACGCTGATCTTGCTTAAAGGTTTTTGTACTTTATATGTTTTATTTACTTGATTCATAAAAGGTTTTTTATCATAAAATAAAGAGGATGAAACATAAAACAATTCAACATTCAGTAAGTCTTTCTAGATTCTTTATAATTTTAGCCGTAATCTTCCTTTCTTTTAGCGCGTTTCTCCCGGCGTTTGCTCAGGAGATTCCAGCTGATATGAAGAAGGTCTTTAGCGTGAGCGGGCTTCCTATTCCGCGCTTTGTTTCTCTTGAGCATGAAGAAACCAATCTGCGTGTAGGGCCGGGGCTGCAATATCCTATCCGGTTGATCTATAAAAAGCAGGGTTTACCCGTTGAGGTTATCTTGGAATATGGCCATTGGCGAAAAATTCGTGATTACGAAGGTGATGAAGGTTGGATTTATAAAACACTTTTATCAGGGAAAAGAACAGCTCTTGTCATGGGTGAAAATCTGGTTGATGCGTATACCCGTAATTTTGTTAAAACCCCCGGTAAAGCAAGGGTTTCCATGAGAGTTGAGCCATTGTCTCTGGTTGATATTAAATCATGTAATGGCTCTGTTTGTTATATAGGCGTTTCTAATTTATTGGGATGGATTGAAAGAAAATCACTATGGGGTGTTTACGAAAGCGAAAATTTTGATTAGAATCAAAAATGTAGGGTTTTTCTTTAACCTATAAATATCCACAAGACTCCTACATACTGAGTAATTATTTATTATTATCCCTCCTCTTTAACCTTCATCTCTTCTTCCAAGATATAAGGTCTGCTGTAAAATATGTTTGCATTAACTAATAAGCCGGAAATGGGCGCCCGTTTCTACTCTGCCTTGATTCACCTATCTGCTGATCATGCGCGAGGTGTAGATGGTATGAAAGTCATTCAACACATGGCCGGTGTGTTGGTTGAAACTTATCTGAGTTTTGAAGACCCTGATGAGGCCATGCAAGCCAGCTTTAAAAAGCTTGCTCATTTGCTTGGTAGTCATCCGGCTGAAGGTATGTTGGCACCATATGCTTTGCCGCCAGCTCATATCATTGATTTCGAAACGGAACGAGGTCGTTTGGCTGCACGTGTTTTCTTTGAAGAATGGATGGATTGTAATTTTGAATTACATGACCTTATGTTGACAGTGTTCCAATATGTTATAGTTGGCTGGGAAGATATGGGAGTTCCACGTGCTGAGACGTTCCGATTAT
Organism: Alphaproteobacteria bacterium; assembly: GCA_023140905.1. GTDB lineage: Bacteria > Pseudomonadota > Alphaproteobacteria > Micavibrionales > Micavibrionaceae > UBA1672. Next base: position 8,195 of record JAGLKS010000187.1, read on the forward strand.
TGATGGAATGTGTCAAGAAATGCATGGCATATGAATTGGCTGCGCAGGAATTATGTGATGTTTCCATTGATACAAAAGTAAGCCAGAAGGGATGGAGTGGTGGTGATTGTATTGCTGCTTTATGTGGTGTAGCAGGGCGCAGACTAGCTGTATCTCTAGGTAGTTCCGAAATGTCTGAGGGATTGTTCAGAGGCTCTGAAATTCCTGATACGCTGGATCGGGTTGTGCACACAATGACGCAAGAGGCTGTTCGTCTGGGGGTACCTGCCGGAAGTGATTGGCGTTTTGGTTTGGCTGCAAATGATACGCCGATTAATGCTCCGGTGCACTTGATTCGTGAGTTAGAACCATCATGTTTACGTTTCTTCCGGGCTATTGATTTGTCCGAAGCTTACGATCAGGCTATTGCTTGCGCGAAGGCTGCCGGGCGTATGATTGCTGTTACATCTGGAGGCGAATTGCCGGAAATAGAGCCTGCAATAGCAAAACCACTTGCTATGTCAGCTATTACCGAAAGCTATAAGCATGTGTGCCTAGACTTCGAAATGGTATCGTATTGATTTTATTGCAGTTTTCACTGTTTGGGCGCGCTTAAAAGGTTCAACGTGACATAGATTAATTCTCTCTCCCCTGAAAATCTGTATAGTTTGTTTGTAGAGATACGGAGATTTTTTGCCTTATTGGCTAACTTTTTGGCCAATTGGATGTTTTCCTTTTCTTGTTGTTTCTTCGTGTTTGTTCTCATCAGTCATGAAATCAAATATAGGACACAATTCCTACATTGTCAAGCGTGAGCATAAAGAGATGTTTTTCCTGTGAAATGTCCTCTTGCTCCTTTGGGTATAACTTCGTATAACTCTTCTTAAAATAAAGATAGAGAGTGATTATGACATTTGTACCAAAATCCAGATATACATATGATGATATAATTTCTTGCGGTAATGGAGAGATATTCGGCGTCGGTAATGCTAAACTACCACTACCGCCAATGTTAATGTTTGATCGCATAACTAAAGTGTCGGAAGAAGGTGGAGCTTACGGCAAAGGTGTGATTGAGGCCGAGTTTGATATTAAGCCGGATCTTTGGTTTTTTGACTGCCACTTTAAAGGTGATCCGGTTATGCCCGGATGTCTGGGGTTAGATGCGTTGTGGCAGCTATTGGGGTTTTATTTAGGTTGGACCGGCTCTTCCGGTTCTGGCCGCGCTCTTGGTTTGGGAGAGCTTAAATTTACAGGTCAGGTTAGCCCTGATACTAAGCTCGTGAAATATGTCATTGATATAAAACGTGTCATGAAAGGTAAACTTGTTCTCGGTATTGGAGATGGCACAATGTATGCTGATGGTGAGGCTATATATATGGCTAAAGGTCTTAAAGTCGGATTATTTAATAATTCTGATGATATGTAATTTATGAGACTTGGGTTAGTTTTCTGTAGAAATAAAAAGAGGAATTTATTATGCGCCGTGTTGTCGTAACAGGAATGGGAATTATTTCATGCATTGGTAATTCGACTAGCGAAGTTTTGACTTCTCTGAAACAGGGGAAATCAGGTCTAAGCTTTGCACCTGAATATGCAGAATTAGGATTTCGTTCACAAGTTTATGGCATGCCTAATATTGATTTAAAGGATCATATAGATAAGCGTATGTACCGTTTTATGGGAGATACGGCTGCTTATGCACATCTTTCCATGGAGCAGGCTGTTGCTGATGCAGGGTTAGAGCAATCCGATGTTAGTAATGAACGTACAGGAATAATTATTGGCTCTGGAGGAACATCAACGCGCTCTCTTAT
>JAGLKS010000188.1 GCA_023140905.1 Alphaproteobacteria bacterium
CGACAAACTGGAAGTTGTACAGGTTCGAAATCATTGCATATTACCGACATACTGTGATGAAACGCAGTTCTGTGCCTTTTACCCGTTTGACGCTTAACTAAATGTTGGGCGGTACATTAGAGGACTTCGCAAATGTCTATACAGGATGATGCCTTGCGCCTCGCGGAGCTTGATCGCCGCATAATGCGGGACCTTCTTGAAAAGAATACGGACGACTTTGGCGACGCTGTTGGCGCCTACCTGGAGCTTCGCGGTGATCTAAAAAAGCGCCTACTCGATCACCCCACTGCTGCAATTGAGAATACCGCCGCTGCTGAGGTTCTACGCAAGGTCGTAGGCGGTGACGGATTGCCTTCGGACGGAGTTATTGAGCGTCTATCTCGGTATTCCAATCAGGAGTTTGACATTGACGTATTCACGGATGGAGAACTCGACGAGCTTGGCCATGAGCTCTTCTATCCATGGTTTAGCCACTACGATTACGTGGAAGGACTCGCGGAGCTGCGCCCATTAATACTCCGTCATCCGGTGCCGGAATTTGTCTCTCGACTTGTGGGGGAAATCAAAGAGTGTTACGCATTCCAACAATATGATGCGGCCTACAGCATGTGCCGGACGCTTATTGAAGCGTGCATTCGCGATATTTGCGTACGTCGGAACCTATTTCCTGATCTTGATGAGGACATAATTCTGTTCGGGAAGCACCATTGGGGGACGCTCCGGGATAAGGTGGCTTCAGCCACAACTCGTGACCGATTGAACGATCTCTATTCCGAGCTCAGTACGCTCATTCATGGTCGCAAAAGCGTTACTCAGCAGCAAGTCCGTGAGGCGTTCAAGGAGACGTTGGAGGTAGTTGAGAAGATGTATACGTTACAAGGATTGTGATCGCTCAACCACCGCGTTTAAAAGCTTCGCCTTTCAGCGTATGTACTTCGCACCCGGACACGCCTTAACGCGAACGTGTTTTTTACGACGAAATATTCGGAAGTTACTTATGAAAAGGATTCTTCGAGTTATTGGATACATCTTTCTTGGTGTGGCTGCACTGGTGGTGGCTGTAAATCAATTTATTCGTGTGACTGGAGGGTCTCACGGTGAAGGCCAAGGCATCATCGCTTTTTTCCTCTCGGAAAAGCTATTTGTAAAAGAGAAAAGCGCAAAAGGTCAAGATAATCAACATGTAAGTAGTAAGGGTCATTTCAATTGGAAAGAGACGGAAGAGGGTAAATCGCACCAAATAGCTCTTTCCTATGAGGCGGTCCGAAAGGCAGAAGCGTTTTTTTCTGAAAAAACTCCTGACAATTTCAGTTCAAGTGATCTGAAAGATGTTGTTACAGCTCTTGAGCAGGCTTTGTCATATGCAGAGTTAGTACCTGATGATGTATTGGATAGGATACACCCACAAATGAATGTGCAATTTCGGCAGAATTACCAAACTGCGCTTGTCAGAATGCTCAATGGATTCAAGAATCGAGACCAGAATTCTGCTATAGAGGGTTCCAAGCTTTACGAAAAATATAGAACTTGGGCGTTTTCCCATCGACAGGAATTTTCTTTTCCAGTTGAGTAATGCGATCCATTTATACGCCCAACAATCCAGTGCACCAGATGCAAAAAGCCGGGGCTTTTAATGAAGGTTGAGGTTTAAAAAGTTTTTTACTTTTTTGTGTTTTATTGGCAGCTTTTTGCACTGGTGACCGGCGGCGTTGTACTGATTAAATGCCTTAAAAGCAAAGTTCATTAATAGCAGGGGTAGGCCAAAAAATAATAATAAAAACAATCATATAAATTAAGACAGGGCAATGTGGCGGGGAAAAATACTGTTCGTTGACTTTATTTACGACTTTGATACCTTGGATATTGCTTTTATTGCATATAGTCTGGAAGGGGGTCTGCCATGAAGAACAAACTAAAAGGTTGAATGCCTCAATGTCTGATGATGAAGGGGCTATGTAAAATAAATTATTAATACTCGATGACCGAATTTTCATTTGGGGTAATTGGCACATATTTTGCTTGCATAGGTCAACTGGTTGATATTGATAATACTTATTAAATTAAGAAAAGACATCTGTCCACAGCGGGGCTTTCTATACCACCCAACGCCCAAAGGGTTATCTTGCAGTAAATTACATTATTGATACCAATATATTGTTAATCATTAGTTGAGAAATGCCAGGACAT
>JAGLKS010000189.1 GCA_023140905.1 Alphaproteobacteria bacterium
AACTAGCCTTTGCAGACCATTTGGCGTATGTTCGGAATCAAGGATTTCGAACACCTGATTTTTCGTTACCTTTCAAGGCGTTAAGATCAATTAATGGGAGTGATTTCAAAGTGGCGCGCCCGAGAGGATTCGAACCCCTGACCTCCTGATCCGTAATCAGGCGCTCTATCCAGCTGAGCTACGGGCGCATGCTTATTTATATTTGCCAAAATGCTGGAAGACCATACTCCATAGTTTTTACGATTGCAAGAATTAGACGTAAAAAAGTTATATGTATCAGCAACTTTTATTTGCTCATAATAATAAAGAGCGCGACGATAATTCCTCCTATAAGTGCAAGAATGCTGAATTTTCGATCTTCTGTTTCAATTTTTGGCAATAGATGTACAGCTCCAACATAAAGCAAATTTCCTGCCGAGAAAGCAAGAAGAAGTCCTAGTGTTGTTTTATCAGCATGGGCTATGAATGGGTAAGATATCAAGACGCCTAATGGTGTTGTTAAGGCTGCTGTAAAGAAAGCAATGATAAAAGATTTTCGGCTTTCCATTCCACCTTTGCGTAAAAGAACATAAGTTACAACACCTTCGGGAAACTCGTGTAAGATAAGCCCTATAACGGCCAGTATTCCGGTGAAAAAGCTAACTGAAAAAGCGATGCTGTATACGATGCCATCTATGAAAGAGTGCAATCCTATCCCTATCATTGGGATAAAACCAAAGCCGTGATTGTCTTTGTTAGTGTTTTCTCCAGTGGCTTTATGGCACACATAGCCATGAATAAAGCGGTTTAGCAGATGAAAAGAGAAAAATCCGGTAAGTAGAAGTATCGGAGCATGTTCATTCATAGAAAAAGATTTTGGAATAATATGGATCAGAGATACTGAAATCAGGACACCGGCGGCGAATGATATAAAATATACGGTGTTCTTTTCCGCCCAGTTTTTGTAGCGCTGGATAACCAGCAAACCTATTGTTGTGACTGTGGCAGCAATGAGAGAAGCTGCGAAGGGGTAGAAAAAAGATGTTTCCATTTATTGTCGAGTCCTTATCTGTTACAACTATTACATTCGTGTGAGTAATGTAGATACTAATATGTTATATTATAGCATTTTTTCGCTTATGGAATATGATTGAGGATATTAAGTCAATGGAAAATTCAACAAAAAATACAGAAAAATCTTCTATAAAAATTGCAGTAACGTCTCAGAATTATAGAACTGTTACCAAACATGCCGGATTAACGCGAAAGGTATTGGTTTATGATGTTCAATGTTCAGAAGATGGCAAAATAAAGATAGAAGAAATGAAAGACGCACGTATCAAATTGCCAAAGGATATGGCGTTGAACACATGCAAGCAGGGTGTTGAACATCCGATTGATATAGCTGATGTGTTAGTCTCAGGATCTTGTGGCGAAGAGTTTATTAGTAATATGGCCAGACGTGGTATTATCGTTAGTGTTACAGAAAAAACAGATCCGGTGGAGGCTGTAAAAGAATTTCTTGAGAATGGGACAGAGCATTTTACTTGTGATGGTCCTCATCAAATAAAGATTAAGCGGCATCCGAATTGCTTGCATAAT
>JAGLKS010000019.1 GCA_023140905.1 Alphaproteobacteria bacterium
GCGATGGGCGCTCCTATCCCGATAGGTTTGTATTCTTTTATATTCACCAATCCATATTGGCGGCCCGATCATATTCCCAACTCAAGCGATCTACAAGCTGCTCCATCTCTTCAACAGATTCCATTGCGGCTCTATAGGTACCATCTTTTGCCATTGTTAATATCAAAGGAAGACCGCTTTCTACGTATAATTTTGCCGGTTCACGTTCGCCTGACCAAAGATGAATAATAAATTGCTTTATCAGCTCAACAACATCTTTTTCATTGAAGCCAAGATCTCCATAAAATGAAAAGCGCCCACTGCCTTTTTGATGAGGCAACAATAATGGAACCGCACCAGCACCTGAGTGAAAACTAAAAGCCTGGCCTTTTTTACCAAAAGCACCATGCGTCATATAATTTCTCAATTGTCTTTTAACAATAACCAACTGGTCGTAAAAAACCTTAGTTCCTTGGCTATCAATATCAATTGCTTTTTTAAACTTTACCACCCAATCATTATCAGCTAAATTTGCAACATCTTCACCGGATACGACTTTCCCGTTAAGAATTGCTAAGTGTATAAATATATGTTCAGTCCAGCTAAAAAATGAATCTAAAGCAGACAGAGCAAGCCATTCTGCATTTCTTCTTAGCTGAAATGCCGGAAATGATATTGATGTCCCATTGCCTTGCTTTTCAATAATTCTTTCATTAGATCGTGCCTCCGCCTCTTGACTGGCTTCCTTGTACAACTCTAAAAAATACTCTAACTTTTCAAATAGGCGTCTATGGTGATTTTTTACATTCAGTTGTGATTGTTTGGCTGCTTCCGAGGCTTTCCATTCAAAATATGGCCTCGCCATTTTCACTGCCTTATGTATTCGTTTTACAATTTCCCCTGCTTCTACATCTTGAGATTTAGCATTGCGAGCAAATACACCGAGTCCCATTTTTCGGTGCTCAATTAAAAATGTAACACCTTTGTAATCAATTGGAATAGACCATGAAATTTTTTCAAATTGCCCAAGATTCTTAAAACCAAGAAAATCAACAAATAAGAAATAGCAAAGATAATATTCAGGCAATGAACGACCTGCATTCGTTCTCTGTGCATTGAATAGAAACTTATCCTCGGCGGCTATTTTATCATTGATCTCTGCAATTGGCTCAATGGCTTTCAATACCCTTGATTTCAAGAGTTCTAAATCTTTTGGAAAAGTATATTGCGTTGCCATATCTTGCTTAAAACCTAACGAATTTCTCACCTGCAGGTGTGTAGCGGCAGCGGAACACCTGCAGGTGTAGAAAATGGTTGGGACTTTTGATATAAAAACCGCCAAGTTTACAAGTTAAGGGCGTTATGCCCCACTATGCCCCATAACCCTGTTGAATTATTCAAGGATATCCCTATTCCCATTCGGTTATGAGTCAAGAGTAGACTTGTATCTTTATCGCCTTTATCTGCTAAAAAGCCCCCGGAAGAACATCTTCTTTTCAGGTTTGCGCATGCTCTCCCGCTTTATGGCTTTAAGAAGTTCCTTACGATTCATTAGGGCATGAGTGTCCTTTGTCTTTTTGGCTATTTTTATAGCTTCCAGAACACACTGTCGAGCCTCCTTGAACATGCCCATGATGCGATAGAGATTGCCGAGGTTATTAAGACTACGCCCAAGCCCTTCTATGTCGCCTAATGTACGAGCAATTGATATCGCCTTTTCATAGCAATCCTGAGCCTCATGGTATCTTTTGATTTCTTTATATGAAATACCCATATTTGAAAGCCAAACGACCTCATTCCGTTTGTCTCCGATCTCTACGGAAATGCAGAGCGCTTTCTGATAAAAATCCAGCGCCTTCTGGTGTTCGCATAGGTTTTGATAAACGCCTCCGATATTTCCCAACCAGTCTCCTTCATTTTTTCGGTCTCCTAATTTTTGCGCAATATCAAGAGCGGCATCCAAATGTCGAAGGGCCTCTGCATCTTTTCGGCAGTCTTTAAAAACACATCCCATCACGCCAAGGCATTTGCCTTCAACCTGCTTGTAGCCCTTTTGCTTTGCAGTCTCCAGCGTTTCCATGACGCGTGGCAGCCACTTTTCTTGTTTTCCAAGACGAAATCCTTCAAGACGAATATGTGTCTCGGCGGCTTTATCTAAGGCACTCAATATTTCCGACGGATTGTTGCGTTTTTTCGCATTTTGCAATCCCTTTTCAAAACAATCCGCTGCAACCTCCAAATCACCCTGTGCTGCTGCAGAGTTGCCAAGGCACATATATGCGCCAAAACATAGATTCGAATTCCGCATGGGCTCCGTCATGTCTTCTAAAAAAAACTCGCACCACCCACGCGCGGTTTCGTATTCACCGAGCAGGAAACAGACGTTCGCCATGGTCAACTGGATATATAATCCTCCTGTATAATCTCCGGTTCGTTTCACTTCCTGCAGCGCCTTTTCCAAGTAGGAACGGCACAACTCATAATTGCCCATATGCAATAAAAGCTCCGCAGGATAGTAATGACGCAGGATTCCTTTCCTATGGCACTGCCCCATCTTGGCAGAAACAATTTTGTCCCAACCGGTCTCAGATTCTGGATGCTCGGGCGGGTTATCATCAAAAAATCTCCTCCATAACTTACTCACCAAATCATCAGTATTATAGCTAAGACGCCATCCGTTGGAGAAATTACGAAAGGGGTTTCGACTTTTTTTTATGTTGATCCGCTCAAAGGAACAATCCTCGGAATATTCATTCAGCACAATGCATTTTGAAGATTGTCCCAGACTTTCTATCTGAGGTGTGATGTCAAACACGTCCGAGCAACTGTACCCCATAACAAGGACATCCGTTTCAAAACCGGTTGAAAATATCCGTTCGACAACCTTTTTTCTCGATTCGCTCGCTTCTTTAGCCGCTATGGAACGTATGGTTCCCGCTATAGAGGCCGGATTGTGGACGCTGCCGTGGATTTTGATCAATCTTTTCTGTGTTATCGACCAATCAATACCCGAGAAATCCGCTTCACAGAAAAGGCGGTCATACCCATTGCCTGGGAACAATCCTTCGTCTTCCAAGGCGCTCTCGATCAACGTATCGAAGTTTGTAGTGACTATTGTTTTCAATTTACCTTTTTTCATCAAACGAGCCAGCAAGCTGTGGTTCCGATTGGGTTTGCCCAGAGCATAAACATCCCCTACAAAATCAATCCCATCTTCAAGAAGTAATTCAATATATAATTCGAACGGTAATGGCAGTCGGCCATCCCCGGTCAATACATCGATTTCCGATTTAGAAAGGCCAAGTTGAGTGAATACGCATTCTAGAAGTTCAACCGCGGTGGGCAGGCCAGACCATTTTGAAATGCCGGCACCGCACCAGAGGGCCATATTCTTGGAACCCAACGATTTTTTGACGTGTTTGATTATATGATCAATATTGGCTTCTTTTTCTTTTGATTCAACGATAATGTTTAAATTAGCATCGATATTCTCGAGAGCCATTCTTCTATTCTTTATGATATTGCTATCATCAGGATCTATCTCAAGAGCTTTGTCAAAAGAATCTACTGCTTCCTTATAACGTTCCAGCTTGACAAGCACCAGCCCCTTACTACTCCAAGCGGCTGCAATTTTCGGGTCTATTTCGATGGCCTTATCACAAGCAGCGAGTGCATCTTCAAAACGACCTATCTGCACAAGTGCAGCGCCCTTACTGTTCCACGTAGAGTAGTGGTTAGGGTTAATTTTTATGGCTTCATCAAAGGCATTCAGTGCGTCTTCAAAACGACATAGTTTTGTTAAAATAATCCCTCTATTGTTCCATTCATCCGCATCAAGATAATTTATTTCTAATAATTTGTCGTTGGCTTTAAGAGCATCTTCAAATAAACCTATCTTCATCAAAGCACTAGTTTTTCTATTCCAAACACCAGGATAATGAGGGTTTATTTCAATAACCTTATCATAGGCGTAAATGGCCTCTGCATTTCGATTTAGTCTATATAAGCAATAAGCCTTGCTATACCAAAATCCATCATTACAAGGGGATAGTTTGATGGCCTCATCAAACGCTTCATTTGCCTCTGCATAGCGATTTAAGCCTGAAAGAGCGTGCCCTTTATTGTTCCAGGCGTCAATCCAATTAGGCTTTATTTTAAGGGCGCTATTAAAGGCTGTAACAGATTCTTCAAAGCGATCCAACATCAAGAGCGACAGCCCTTTGTCATACCAGGGATTGGCTAATCCAGGATAAACCTCAATAGCTTTATTAAAGGCATTAATAGCATCTTCAAAATGATTTGACTTAGCAAAGCGTAGCCCTTTCCTATGCCAAACACCAGATTGATTTTGCCGAAACGCGGTCTCTTCTGGGTTTATTGCAATTGCTTTGTCCAGAGCAGCAACCGCATCTTCAAAATTACCCAGTTCCGCAAGTGCGGCAGCTTTGATATTCCAGCTATCAGCGTTATTTGGATCTAATTGGAGTGCTTTATCAACAACTATAATGGCTTCTTTATAATTATTAGAGTTGTAAAGTTCAACCCCCCTGTTAAGTAAATTCACAGCGTTATTATGCTCGACATCAGATAGTCTTTTCATTGGTATCCCTTTTTCTGCCAAAAGATATAATGAACACGAGATTTGACAGTTTAAATCTGTTCTTCAGTATTCGTAGGACAGCCATATGTGTATTGAATGGATCACTAACGAGTCTGCAGAAAAAGTCCTTTTTAGCTAAAAATCAGCGGATTTTTACAAAAGTACTTTTTCTGTGATAAAGTTATAGAGGACAGTTCTGTTGCCGCAGCGCCAGTCTGCCAAACGTTCTCCATGTTTTCTACCAGTGGTGTTTGCATTTTACATTTTTCATCCATATAACGCCTCTGGCAGAAATCCACCTCCAAAATGTACTTTTTCTACAAGCTCAACGCCATCCATAACCGGCAGTAAAAAGGTGCAGAGCAAAGCGGCGCAGCTTTTTACTGCCCGAGTTAATGGGATTGTTAACTCTTTACATGATTCTCATGTGCTCTACGTATTGCTGAAGTTAAAGAATTCAGATCTTCTTCCATAGTGACAAAAACAACTTGTTCGACACAGGACAAAGGTATTTTGCCTGGATAGGCCTGCCCTTTACCCACAAAT
>JAGLKS010000190.1 GCA_023140905.1 Alphaproteobacteria bacterium
CCTGAACTCTACTCTAGTAGTTGGAGTATATGTCGGTGTCCCATCTCATAGGCAATATCCTTTGCCGATGAGCCGTCACCATTTTTCTTAATCAATTTGTCAGCACCAAGTTCCAACAAAAGCTTTACCATCTCGGCATTATCCTGAACTGTGGCGTTCATGAGTAAAGTGTTTCCGCAATCATCGGTGGCATTAACGTCTGCGCCACTATCGAGTAACTGCTTCACTTCCGGTAGATCGTCATTCCCAAGTGCAACCAATAGCTGGACATTAAGGTCTTCAGCTGATTGTTCAGGCTGTGCTATCCAAGTCTCTCCAAGCAAAGTGAAGGTCTCTTGATCTTTGGGAGCAGGCTTTTTCTCTCTTAGCACTGGTTCAAATTGTTTGATCTGTTGTTTATGGTTATCTTTGTCCCCAATACTAACCTGAGTGATACCATATTCAATACGCACAGGTTCCTCACGAACGATCTGCTCCAACTCGTCGCTCATGGGCGTCATAGAAGTAATGTGCGCTCCATCCTTTTTCACAGTAACAAAAACTCGATCACCAACTGAAGGATAGAAATAGGTTTCGCCTCCAACCATGACATTTGCCTTCTGCTTTTTATTGTCTATAGAATAACAGGATCCGGTAAATGTATCGGCAGTATCCGTTGTTAATGCGTATTCAAGCTTGAACTTTACGTTTTTGGTAGTAGATCGGGCACCTACCTGAATTATCTGAACATCAACGATAGTCGCAATAGCCTTGATACGAGACTCGCTGGAGGCTTTAGCATAAACCTCCGGAGGCATAATCGCCCAAGCGGTTGCTGACTGAACAAGGAGGAAAAAAGCTAAACAAACAAGCTGTATAAAGGATATCCTGCACTTGCTGCTTATAAGCTCGAAACATGAAAGATGACAACAAATTCTTTGGGAAATATAAGCTAACATATGCACAAACTTTTCTCTTTTAAGGTATTACATAGTAGCCTATCCAATATATGCTGCTTTATCTAGACTATTTTTCAATACAACAGGCTTCCTAAAAATTTTGTACATTCGCTGCCGTTTTAAAAAAAACAGGATTAAGGCACAAAGAGCCTGTTGCAGTCTGAGCTACGGGCACAAAATGAAGCGGAAACCAAACAACACGCCATTCGTGATCGTGACGAAAAACAAATTTTCATCAATCACCCATTTGTATATTTCGTATAAGTCTATCTATATTGGTAACACTAGCTGCTCCGTTATCATCGACTTTAAATGAAGAACCCCGCCGCAAGCAGCGGGGAATTAAACCCGAAAGTGATTAAATTTTTTCTGTCCACCTTCTTAAAACAAGGTTCAGGATCGGACTCTCCCTCTTTATATAGCGTATAAGTTGTATCTTCACATATTATCGATAAAATTCCGTTTTTTTTTCATCTGTTATCTGCAAGTCAATTTTTTCATATAAGGGGTCAAAATTTTCTTTTACGGTGATATTATTAACGGTTTGGTATATGGTCGCTGGGCAAAAAATAAAAAAGCTATAGAATTTATTTTCTATATGAAATAATCAACATCCCGCTTGATTATTTATGACGAAGCTTTTTTGTTACTGAGTGAATCAAAGTAGATTAGAAATGTGGTGCGGGTGTTTTGTGTGTTCTTTTGTCGTTTGAGTGGGAAAATTTTATGCTTTCAAAGAATTTTATACTGATAGCTCTGTTTATATTATTTGGAAGTTTGTTTGTTTCCGCGCTTTTTATTATATTTTCTACACGTATCGTATATGCTCAAGGACAAGAAGTTGCCAGCATTGAAAAAAGTGTTGAAGAAAATAAATCTTTAACCATTCAAGATATGGAAGAAGCGGTAAAAGATTTATTACGGCAAAATGTACGATTCGCGACACAAAAACTAGGTCAAAAAGATGGGTTCTATGGGAATAGGGCTGTGCGTCTTACTCTTCCTAAATACATGGAGCGGATAGAATATACTGTACGTGATCTCGGAGATGGTGAGCTTGTCGATGTTTTTTTGCTTCACTGTAATTTAGCTGCAGAGAAATCTATTCCCAAAGTAGCCGGGTATTTCATGTTGGCGGTAGAGCAGCTTCATATAAAAGATTCTGCGGGAATTATAAGAAGCGAGGATAATACTGCGGCGACACTTTATTTTCATCGCTATATGTCAGAAGTGTTGATCGAGTTTGTTCGCCCGATCATACATGACATTATTGAAGAACAAGGCGGGGCTGTCGATGCGTATAAGATGATGCTAATGCGTTACCGTCAGGTTCCTTTTGTTCCTGCTGTGGAGTTCAGTGTCGAGGATTTTGTTATTGAAAATGTGCTCGAGGCTTTTTTTGTTACGATGAGTGATGGAGAAAAAAGGCTGCGTGTTGATCCAAAATTATGTGAGCAGGAAAGTCTACGCAGGATATTAAATGAAACTACTATAAGTCAGGAATTATAGGCTTCTGCGAATCGGATGTTTCTACGGTTTAGCCGATGTTTCCCGTACCGTAAATGGCAAATCCTGAGGCATTGTCGGGGTCATAATTGTTTCAGCACTATCATTACCTTCATTACTATCTTTATTACCTTCATTACTATACACGGCGTTTTGTTCATAGCAAGACACAGGAAGTTCCAGTAATTCAGGCCATTTATCTACCCAGCCGGCAGCATGTTCAGCTTCTTGAATGAGCATGGTTTGTACGCATGTGCTTGGTGGCATAGACTGCAAATAACTGTGCAAAATAGCGGGAGGGACTATGTCGTCATGTCCTCCAACAAAGTGATATTGCGGCACTTTCGCAAGCGTTGTTATTTGTGAAACAGGGTTCACCGATCCATCCAGAGATGTGGTTTGTGATTGTTGTGCATAGGCTTCTATATCGAGAATACCGGCCACTGTACGTAACGAGGCAACATCTTCACGTTGTGCAGCTAAAAGCGTTGCGATTGTTGCGCCACCGGAAAAACCGATTAGATTGAAACTGCGAATATCATAGCGCAAAGCAATATCGTCCAGAGCTTTGTTATATGATTCCAATACAGTTTGAGAAAATTGTTCTGCTTCCCAATAGCGACTATCGCATTTTTTTGCCGGAGAGATCATTCCCGTATACTGACATGGGCGGGCAATATAAATTACATTATCAGCTTTATCTTTGGATGCCAGATGCAATGCAACCGGATTAAAAGGTGTGGCATCGGTTAGAGCGTCAGAGCTTTCTCCTTCGATGTAGATGTGAGCAATCCCGCCACGATCATGAATACGCTCGTAAGCGCGCAACAAAAACGGATCTGCGGAAATATCACGCTTAATCATCCATGCAGGAGCAGCAATTCTTTGGGCCGTTTCTGTGCGCATATACGGATATGATGTTCCAATACACCCTCCCAGTGCAAGTATTGCCAGCGAAGCAACTAACCCTGATTTAACTGAGAGTGAATCAATAAAAGTACTAAATCCCATTGCACAAAACCGTATCTGAAAAAATAATTACCCAATAGCTAAATGTCTATCCAACACCGACTAAACCGCACATGTCCTCACTACACATAAGACGCTATCATTTTTGCACAAACGAATCACTACTGCACAAAAAGTTGTCCTCAACTTTTTTGTAGGAAAGGTGGATGAGGCGTTAGCTTAAGGGATATGGGCGTGTGGTCGGATGGTTTGTCCCAATTTCTAGGAGTGGTATCAATGTGGCATTCCTGCATCATATCTGCAACAAAAGGGCTGAGCAGAAAATGGTCAATACGAAGGCCCTCGTTATTCTGCCAAGAACCACGCTGATAATCCCAGAAAGTGTATTGTTCAGGAGCTTGTGAGGTCATACGTAAGGCATCATACAGGCCTAGATGAAGCAAACTGCGAAATGCTGCTTTTGTTTGCGGGAGGAAAAGTGCGTCTTTCTCCCAATCTTCGGGATTATAGCAATCTTTATCATCAAGGATAACGTTGAAATCTCCCCCAACCAAAAAAGGTATATTTGAATCGCGTAAGGATTTCAGGTGCGTGTATAGGCGCTGCATCCACGCGAGTTTATAATCATATTTGGGACCGGGGGCAGGGTTGCCGTTCGGCAGATAGATATTAATTATACGCAGCCCGCTTATATCAGCTTCCAAATAGCGCGCTTGTTCATCATTTTTATCACCGGGCAGATGTTCTAACACGATATTTATTGGAAATCGGGAGATGATAGCAACACCATTATAGGCTTTTTGTGTAACAGCGTGGCTGTGATAGCCTATTGCTTCAAATTCCATATAAGGGAAGTCAAGCCCTTTAAGTTCCTGAAGCATCAGAATATCAGGCTCTTGCTCTTGTAAATAGCGCTTAACATGGTCAAGCCGTGCTTTGATCGAGTTTACATTCCATGAGGATATTTTAACGCTTTCTTCCATATTGTTAACAGTATCAAGTAATCAGGAGGAAGGCTATAAGACTTTGTTTTGGTGTATATTAGTTTTTCGTTTGTGTTTTTTAGTTACAATTTGCTATAATCCAACTGGTTGAAATTGATAATAAGAAAAAAACAAAGGTGATACTGATGACAAAAGTGACATGCGTGGGAAACATCACTGCTGATATTATAGCTCTCGTACAGGCTTTTTTTGGTGATACGAAAAACGAGACCTTGACTATACCTGGAGTCTTTCTTGGCGGTGCTTCAGCTAATATCATGTTTTCTTTTAAGACAATGGAAAAGCTATATGGCGTAAACGAAAACAAAAACAATGTTTCTAAGATTATTACCGATATTGGTGAACCACCAAGAGAGAAAAGTTATCCCCTTTATAATCAATATTTACTTGCAACGTCCTCTTATAATTGGGTGCAGGATTTATTACGTAGAGAGAATATTGACTATGTCGATATTTCGGCTGGGCTAAATGGGAACGGTGTTAATGCTAGTACAGTTCAAAACCATGAGCGTGGAAGAAATATATCTAAATGGAAACGTCCCCCATTGCCTATTCCTGATTTTAGCATAGCTGCAGGGTTTATTTCAAAGCTCTTTGCGAAGAAGGTAAATGGACGTAATCTGGAGGGTTCTGCGGGGGGTGTTTCAAAGATGCTTGAGAAGGAGATAAAGGGAAGTGATTTGGTCTTTCTTGATCCATCGAGTCCTATGTTATCTTATATGGCGGCATGTATCTGTAAAGATCTGGGGATTAAGACTATTACCGATTATGGTGCGAAGAAAGTTGGAACAGGAGAAAAGGATAAATATGTACGCAAGATTCTTGATATGTCCGATATTATTATTGTTCCCGGAGATGCTGTTGTTCATGGTATGGAGAATGAAAAGAAAAACCCTAAAAAGTTATTTACTATATTAAAAGGAAGGTATCCGTATAAAACCACTATAATGTCGGATGGATCAGTCCCTGTAAATATTTTCCATAATGGGAGGGAAATGGATGAAATCGAGCTACCGCAGGTAGATGAGGAAAAGGCCATAAATGTTAGTGGAGCCGGTGATACACGCGATGGTGCGTTTATGTTTTATATGACGCGGGGAGATGATGAATATACGGCTTTACGCAAAGCATCAGTTGTTGCTTCAATTCGTATACAATATCCAAACAATGAATGGACGAAGCATTTTCTTGATCATGTACGAGAAGATCCATTATTCAAAGATGATGTAGAATTTTTAGAAGCTGCTGTTAAACAACAGGATGTAAAAGATGCTATGAAAGTGGAAGAGAATGTTCCTGCATAAAAAAACACTATAAATCACCAAGACACTTTACTAGCAATTCATAAAGATTTAATTTCATAGGGTTGGAAGTATTTAAGTGAAACCACTATAAACAAGAGTACCGATTTATATCATGAAACAGCCCTCATATAATTACTGCGCTTTGCCATTAGCTTCTTATGCATCGAAGCCTGAAGAAACGCTGGGGCGTGTGCATAAAGAGCCTGAAAGCTCTCATCGTATGGCTTTTCAGCGGGATCATGATCGGATTATTCATTCCAGTGCTTTTCGGCGGCTGAAATATAAAACACAGGTTTTTGTGTATCATGAAGGGGATCATTACCGGACTCGCTTAACACATACGCTTGAGGTTGCACAGATCACACGTACACTAGCCCGATCTCTGATGGTGAATGAAGATTTGGCCGAGGCTGTGGCTTTGGCGCATGATATGGGACATACACCTTTTGCGCATATGGGGGAGGTATGCTTGCGTGAGATGATGGAACCTTATGGCGGCTTTGAGCATAACGATCAATCTTTACGTGTGTTAACAACGTTAGAGCGTAAATATCCAGAATGGAATGGTTTGAATCTTACATGGGAAACGCTGGAAGGCGTGATTAAGCATAATGGGCCGGTCGAGGGGGAGCCGCAAATTGCTGTGCGTGAGTTACAAGCTCAAGTGGATATGCGCCTTTCAACTTATGCTTCTCTGGAGGCTCAAGTTGCTGCGTTGTCTGATGATATTGCCTATAATAACCATGATTTTGAGGATGGAATACGGGCCGGATTGTTTTCTATATCCGATCTTGAAGATGTACCTATGTTGAAGCGGGTTATGGATATGGTGCGTGAACATTATCCGGAAATTGAAGACCGCTATCTGATTCAGGAAACTAAACGTGAAATGATTGGGCTGATGGTAGAAGATGTTTTAGAACAGACCAAAGCTAATCTGGAGATCATAAACCCCGAATCACCTGAAGATGTTCGTATGTGCGGGCAGCAGATTGTTACTTTCTCTTCTGAGATGTTCGAAGACGTGCAGAAAATAAGGGATTTCCTGTTTAAGCGCATGTATCGTCACTATTCGATTAACCGTATCGGGTTGAAGGTCGAGCGCATCATTGGAGACTTATTCAAAGCTTTCCACAAGAATTATCAGTTATTGCCTGATAACTGGCAAAGACGTGTGGAAGAGGGCGGTGGCCTAGGCAATGAGCAGATAAAAGCGCGTATCGTTACGGATTATATTGCCGGAATGACTGATCGATATGCTATCCGTGAGCATGAAAGGCTCTTTGACCTTTATTGGGATTTGCGCTAACCCTTTACCTAAAGCTTTTTTAAATACAATCTGAGTGTATGACGGCTCTATTAGGAAATATAGGCAATGTGTGCCTGATATGTGAATGATTTTTTGCGTAAGAGGGGAAGATATACAATGAGCCAAGGTGACCAATTTCATCAATACGGCTATGACCATTATTTAAAGGCACCCAAAAAACAAGGTGGGCATCGTCGTGATTCCTACTCTCATAATGGAGGTAACATAATTTCATCATTATTGCGTTCTTTTGGAGCATCATCGATATTTCATAAATTGCAAAATCCGATAGTAGTTGGAGGCGTTCTAGGTTGTGCTATTTTATTGTTTATAGGCGTTATTACAGTCACCTGTTTCTCTGACGATGGTGTGGATAAGGCTATTCCAATAGTGAAAGCGGATCTGGGGAATATCAAACAAACACCGAATAATCCCGGTGGTATGGATATTCCTTATCGTCAAAGCACGATTTTAGCGCGCAGCGATCAGCCTACGTTTGAAGTTGAAGCCAAAACTGTAGAAAATCTATTAGCCAATCAGGAATATGAGGATCTGGTTAGCAAGGAAGAGGCTATTAATCGTGCTATGCAAAGTCCCGTGATGGGCGGCACCGGTTATTCTTTTGCGGATTCTGCTGAAGCACAGGATGACTTAACCGCTTTGCAAGAAACTAATCCGCAGGGAACTGATTCACAAGTACAGGCGAATGGCGTTGTTGATATACTTTCTCAGCAGAGCATTAGTGTTGAAGCAAAAGAAACGGTTGTTTCCGGGGAAGCCAATGAAGCGCTTTCTGCTGATAAAGCTGAGGAGGTAGAAATAAAACCTGCGTTTGATCTGGAAAAACCTGATACGAATGATATTTTGCAGAAAATAGGCTCATCTAAAGGCAGTAATTCTGATGGAGAGATTTCCGCACATTTCTCTGATGATTTTATCAATATGGCAGCAAAATCCGCATTGGTCACAAAGCCTGCTATTTCGAAGAAAATTGCTGCTGCTTTGGCTGGAAACGCTATTGCTTCAGAAGTTAAATCTTATCCAGCGAACTTGCATAATGCAGGTCAGTCACCAGAGACTCTTGAATATGTTCGTAGTGTGCTCAATTCTGATCTTAATAGTAGCAATGTGAATACTCAATCAGGAGCGTATGTTCAAAGTATTGAACCGGCTCTTGGGGCTTCGTCTGATATTGAGGTTGGAGCTGGAGTTTATTTTGTGCAGTTGGCAAGTATTACGGACGCAAAACGTGCTGTGAGTGAATGGACGAAAATGCAAAGAAAATATCCCGTTTTGGTGTCTTCCAAATTCAGGGTTCAGGAAGCCAGTCTTCCCGGAGGCACTTTTTATCGTATTCAGGCCGGACCGATGAGCA
>JAGLKS010000191.1 GCA_023140905.1 Alphaproteobacteria bacterium
ACGGAACTTAAATCGCCCATGATGTGCAATTTTGTATTTGGTTGGGATGTCCCTACACCGACACCTCCCGGATTGGTATTGTAAATATAAGATTCTCCTGTATCACCTGCCATCGAGCCTTCCCAAAGGGCACTTATGCCCCTGCCTTTGTAATATAAATAATCATCGTAATAATCATTGTTATCAGCTAAAGATAAAATACCCTTGATAAAAATAGCATCATTATTATCACAGTTTTCTGTTTCTATTTTACCCTTCCCATTATAAAGCCCCTCATCAGGAATTGTATCCGGGACACCGCCTGTCGTAGACGGAACAAAGCAGTTTTCAAGAGCTTGTCCTTCTTTGCTATGTCCTCCCATACCATCAAGGCCATGTGAGAAAATGACAAATTGTCCTTCTTTGTCTGGAATCATAACGCTAGTTAAATTTTCATCAAGAACTGAAATAGAGCCAGTCATTGGATCAAAAGGTGTTATCAAGTTATTATCGGAATTGGCTTTTGTTAGACGTTCAGTGACCGCATAAGTGATTAATGTCCCATATCCATCGACTCTGTGTAATACTTTAAACGGCGTACTTTTAACTTTTTCAGCCAGATCCCGGAAGGGTAATACACCAATCATAACAACATCTTTATGGCCATTATTGTCACCGTCGCGACTGTTTGTTGTTGTACAGGAAATACCATCAGGAATGTTTGTGCAGGCATCAGCATTAAAGCCGGATTCTTCGTCGTCACGGCATGATGAGCGGCCATAATCAGAATCTCCGGGTGCTGCTTCAGGGTTAGCAGGGCAGGGGTAATAACCGTTTAATCCAGCATATTCTTCAAGCGCGTCATAAGCCATCTCAAGATTTTCGATGGTTGTTTTATGCTCTGCAGACTTCATATAAATATTTACAAATCGTGCGATACCCATCATCGATATACCACTAATAAGTAAGACAGCCGCAATCTCAATAAGAGTAAAACCTTTTTGCATTCTATATTTTTTCCCAGCCACAAACGAATCCTTTACTACTTTTTTGTTTATAACAAGACTGTGCTGAAATCATTAAACACACAATAAAGACGCAGCACAATCGATCAAATTAGTCTGTTTGCATAACACAAGGACAGTTTTTCCAGACATTATATTTTTCTGAGCCCAATATAACGTGGCAATTGAGAGAAGCCTCTGAGTCACATACACATGAGGAGTTAACTTTTTCACCATAAGCATATTTTTTGCTTTCAGGAGCTCCCGCTGCTTGCCACTTACATCCATGACAATCTTCCTCTATAAGCTCCCATTTACTTTCTTCTTCCCAAGCGCCGTCTCCACCATTGAGGTTACAATCCCACTCAACCAAATAGGTTTTTCCAGTGCCTTTTGTACCATTGTCACAGTCTTTAATCTTTTTTGTTGTTCGTGTGTCATCACATTCACAATCAGGAATTGGACTATATGCAACTTTATCTTGCAATTCACCGGGGTCAGGAATTTTATTGTCATATGAGTCAGTTACATAAGAACTTGGACATGAAAAATCTTGTATGGAAAGTGCTTTCACGCCAGTCTGAGGATAAGTATTTCCATTACTATCTGTCCAGTTCCAGCTGTTTGTTTTTCCAGTACTACAATAAGAACGATCTATGCTAGTGTTTTCGTTACAAGAACAATCTGCACTTACTTCGCTTGGTGTGCTTGATTTAACCGGATTGCCGTCGGCGTCACAGTCGATATTATATTCCTTAGTAACATATCCGTTCAAGCCTGTAACTTTTTTGGCCCCGGTAAGTTCTTCATAATAATCATTACAATGCATCCATTCTTTAGTCTTTGTTCCCGGCACGCACCCACAAAAAGCCACATCATAAATCACTGTCCATGTATGATCTGTCTGTGGGCAACTATGTCTCAAAATTCTAACATTTTCCCCCTCAAACATTCCGGGACAGTTATAAGTTTCGACTTTATAATCTTCACGACACCAGCATTCATGTTTTGAAGTATTATTTTCTGGATCATCCTTCTTATAGGTATTATAAACTTTATAAGTGGCAGAAAAGTTCCCATACGATTTGGGAAAAAGGGGAGAAGAGGTCGGGTAACGGCGTCTGTGTGCGTTATAGTGTTTCCATTTTCCTTTTTTACAAACATGAATATCTCTAACGAGCGTGTCCTCATCTGTGTAGGAGCTTCCACAATCACCAACGGTTCTCTTTTCTGCATTAATGGAGTCTATAAGAGCTCTAACCTCATCCACAGAAGTCATTTTTGGAACTCTTTCGTCAAAATAATTGTAGTCATAATCAGGTAGGTTTCTACATTCGCCAGAATAAACCAAGCCATACCCCCCTGAGGAGGCTTTATCAAGTTTGGCAGGATCGCCACAAGTTGTTTCTATATTTTCTTCCTGACATTCTGAAGACGGAGAAATACATTTCACACTGCCGTCACTATTGATGCCTTGTACAAAAGAATCTTTTGGACAAAGAGAGAAAATTTCATCGTTACATACAAGCTGGCCATTTGCGATAGCTGTTATAAAGTCATCTTTTCCCTTTCCATCAGAAGGGGTATAACAGCTCATTCCTTCGTTGTTAGTTTCAGCTTCGTAAGGTGTGCCTATTTCTTTATTAAGCGTCCCGGCAATCATTTCAGGTTCAAAACATTCATCATTAGAGGTACAGAGCTGCTCAGAGCCAAAGGATCCGGTGGCGTAAATTGAGCCAGTATTAGCCGTTGTTTCTCCAATAGCTGTTTGTGAAGAAGAGCTTAAATCATCGCTCATTGACGCGCCAATAGCTATGCTATTTGTATTTTTTAAGTGAATAGCATCATCATCATCCGCGGAAATTTGCCATTCTGATGGAGTAACAGATGTATAAAAACTAACCCGGTCATCGAAATCATCTTTATCATAATCACCAGAAGCGAAAGTAGCATCGTTATTGCAATTTTCTTTTTCTGCTGCTGTTCCGTTGCCACAATTTAATCCAATAGAACCGCTTCGGCTAACAGCACCAACTTGGTTTTTTCCATGTGAAACAATAACAAAATGAGCTGTTTCCGCAGGTTTAACAAGCGACTCACTCATATTTTGTGCATTAAGAACGCCAATACCACCAGCAGATAAATCAAATGTGACATTGGATGTTAAGTCTAGTGTAACGGCATATAAATATCGGTTTTTATAAGAATCGAAAACTTGGTTTTCTTGTAGATTTAATGTTTTATATGGAATAGAGCCTACAAGCACATTTTTCCCAACAGAGTTTTGATAATTACATATGCCATCGGCGCATGTTCCAGAAGCGGGGGGGGATACGGAAGTACAATTATCTGCTGCAAATTCAAAGCCGTAAGTTGTATCACCGGGTTTTGCACTTGTTGGTGAAGGACATGGATAACGACCATAAATAGCACGATATCCGCCTACGGCATTAGTAACCTCAAAATAGACTTCGTCTTCAATTTCTTCCCAGTCTTGTTCTATGCGATATTGATGGTACATCTGTGCTGCCGGTGCAGCAACAAGACCGATCATAATCAACACCATAGAAACTTCAAGTATTGAAAAGCCTTGTTGTCGAAATGTTCTAAAAGCAGGCATCAATGCCTTAAGTATTACTGAGAAAAAGCAACGCATAATAAATCTCCATTAGAATCAATTCCTGTGGCATAATATCCAGTGCCACAATCTTTTTCACCAAATATGGTATTATTAACCTGTAAAGCATCACCATCACCACTATTACAACCTACAGAGTTATCGGAAATACGAAGAACGGCACGATTTACGCCGTTACTTGAATCTGCATCATATAAAGAATCTGCATTGCAATTCATTTCATCGACTTCCCCGGCAATAATTTGGGGGTCGAAGCATGCTCCATCTTCATTACATAAACTATCAGCTTGAACCTTTCCGCCAAAGGTAGTTCCATCTGGTTTTGTAGCGGTTTCTGCAGTAACATCTCCAACGATCATCAACGTAACCTCATCATAAGGTGTGCCGGGATCTGTTGTTCCTATCCCTACTTTTGTTGCTTGTGTTAAAACAAAATTGATATCTGAAGCAGATTCATAAAGCGCATTATCTTCATGTTGGAACCATATGTTAGCTGGAGGAGATGATTGCTGTGTTGTCATATCATCAAAATAGTATTTTTCGAAATCTTCCCCGGTATCAGTATCTTTGCTTGTAGAAAGAGAATATGCAGAAATATCACTGTCATGAGGATCTTCTCGAGCAAAGAAAATATTGTCAAAATTACAATTTTCATACTCATATCTTTCATTAGTGTCTCCACATTCGGATAGAGCCCGTCCTGAATTATTGTAACCACCAATTCCATCTTCTCCGGTCGAGAAAACAAAGATTTCGTATAATGCTATTGAAGAGCCACCAGATGAAAGCACAATATCAGGAGCACCATTATCACCGGTTGTTCCAGCCGCTATTTTCTTTGGATCATCAACACACATAACCTGAATTGAGCCATTACCATTTACATATGTTGTTGGATCAGTTTGTCTGTGTGTTACAGCATATATAAGCTTGTTCTTCCAGGAATCTAAAGCATTTTCCTGTGACATTTTTAAATCAGCAAAAGGTAACCCTCCAATAATAGTGGCATCGGAGGAGGTGCTGGTTTTACAAATTCCGTCATCTTCAAACCATGTAGTGTTGGTGCATAATTTTATGCCGTTTAAATCACTACAATCTCCAGCTACACCAAATCCTGTATCACCATTTTTCAGAGAAAGATCGGTAGGACATGGATAGGAAGAATGTCCGCTTATATAATACCGGTTAACACCTTCCAATGTTGTTGACAAAGCACCTAGATCATTTTCATAGGACGCTTTCATAAGATTAGTGCGATATGCACGAAGGACAGGCAAGGCAAGAAGACCCAGAACAGCAATGGCTATAGCCATTTCTATCAAAGACAACCCGCCCTGTTTTCCAAAAAAGCGGTTTGTTGTTTTTCGTTTATCTAAAAGAAACATTTTTTTACGCATAAGACCAAACTTCATAATATGAGCAATCAATTTAAATTTTAGCATAAATTTAGTTAAAATTATATGAAAGTTTTTCCTATTAACTTGTAATAAAAACTCGTGGATTAAAGCTAAGGATGGGTGTACGTAAAACGCAAAAAGCAAATTTTGCCGTTCAAATTACTATAATTACAAAGAGAATAGCCCCTTAATTTTTAGTCTCAAAATGAATATTGGCAGATGAAATATGGATTCTAACGCAGAACTTCCAAATCCACAGCTTCGCGTCCTTTATCAACAATTTTTAAAGTAACACGGACACGTTGACCTGCTTCCAGAGCTTCTATTTCCAGCTTATCTAATAAAGTTTTATGGATAAAAACATCTTTCATGCCGTCGTCAGGAATAATAAAACCAAAGCCTTTTTCCGGCTTGTACCACTTAACCAGACCGCCCATAGCAACAGTT
The DNA here is from genome assembly GCA_023140905.1 of Alphaproteobacteria bacterium. Lineage (GTDB taxonomy): Bacteria > Pseudomonadota > Alphaproteobacteria > Micavibrionales > Micavibrionaceae > UBA1672. The sequence goes on from JAGLKS010000191.1 coordinate 5,466, forward strand.
CCGGTTTCTTTATCCATTTCCGGCATTGTGCTAAGTGCGCCTTTATCAATGACTTCGATTACTTCTCTTACCTGACAACCTTTGTCTCCAGTAACAATTTTGCACAATAAAATTGCTCCTTCACCGATAGAATGAAGCCCTGATTGCTGTAATGTGGTAATGTGTAAAAAAGCATCATAGGAGCCATCTTCCGGGACAAGGAATCCGAATCCTTTTGCGCCATTAAACCATTTCAGGTGCAATTTCGCAGTAGAAAGCTCATCCTGCGGAGTCGCAGCCTGAGTGTTTTGAACATTATTTTGTAACATAGAACGCCTTTATTTTTTACTCGAACATAAGTATCTAAAGAATTGTTACGCAGGGGAAACTCGAGTTATACACAAGCAAGAATGGAGCGTGGAATGCTCCATGCACAATAGTGCCTGATTTTAAATAGAAAATCCAGAGCGTTTTTCTGCGTGGAGATAAGGTGTTGATTTTTAACAAAGAATTAAGGGGCTGCGTCTGCGGAGATAGACTCATACAATCATAATCAGGCATATCTTTGTGTATAAGACGTGCAACCCGGCTAATGAAAACATTGTAATCGGTTGCTCTTGGGGTTTTTGCTCATTAAAGCTATCCCCGCAAAACGCCGCCACATTTATTTGTGATAGCATCGATAACATTATTCATCAATTCGTCAAGCTGTTCATCGCTCAATGTATTTTCTACAGGCTCAATTGTGACACTTAAGGCAACGGATTTATATCCATCATCAATCCCTTTGCCTTTATAGATATCAAAAACGCGAGCATCTTTAATAAGTTTTTTATCACCTGATTTTGCAGCGCGGACTAAATCTTTGCTTGTAACATTGTCTTTAACAACAAAAGCAAAATCACGTGCAAGAGGCTGGAACGGAGAAAGAGCCAAAAGAGGTCTGGCGGTACCTTTATTGCGAGGCTGAGGAATATTCTCCAGAAATACCTCAAAGCCGGAGATGGGAGTTTTAATTCCCATTTCATCAAGAATAGCCGGGTGAATTTCTCCAAATTGTGCAATTATATTTTTACCCAGACGCAATACACCGGAACGACCGGGATGGAAATATTCAGGCGCATCATTAGAGATTTGAGCATTTGCTGCCGGAGCATCGCAAGCCTCAAGGACAGCTATCGCATCAGCTTTAGCATCATAAGCATCAACAGCACGCTCATTTATATCGCTTGTCCAATGGCGGGGTGCTTTATTACCGGCACGTACACCTGCTGCCATATAATATTGCCCATCAACTTTAGCATTGCTAAATACAGGGCCGATTTCGCACAAAGCTATATCATTATAACCACGATCAGCATTTTTACCCGCAGCTTCAATTAAGTTTGGCAGAATAGAAGGACGCATCTGGTCAAGTTCAGAACTTATAGGATTGCATAAAGTTAGTGCTGGATTATCATTTGAACCGAAAGCGTTGGCTAGAGCCTTATTCATGAACGACCATGTTACACATTCGCTTAAACCTACTGCTGTCATAGCTGCGCGTGCATTGCGTGCGCGGCTGAGGTTTAAAGTTTCCGCAGGAGAGGTGACAGATTTTTCCGAACGTACAGAGACAGGCTCGATTTTATCAAAGCCGTAAATACGTGTTACTTCTTCAGTCAAATCGGGCTTACCTTCGATATCTCCACGCCATGAAGGGGGAGATACTTTGTATAGACCTCCGGAGGATTTTTCAATGTTAAAGCACAATCGTTCCAAAATAGAGAGTTGTTCATCAGTAGGTATATCCACACCGCAAAGCTTTTGCGTATAGGCAGGGTCAAACGAGATTTCTCGTTGCCATTCCGGTACATCACCAGCCTGCATAATTTCGCTGATTTCCGTGTCATCTGTTCCACAAAGCTCCAAGATCAAATGTGTGGCAATTTCAAGACCTGGTAGTGTGAATTCAGGGTCAATTCCCCGCTCAAAACGGTAACGTGCATCACTAGGGATACTCATATCCCTGCCAGTGCGGGCAATGCGTGTCGGATTAAAACAGGCAGATTCCACAAAAACATTAACAGTATCATTTTCACAGCTTGTGCTGATACCGCCGATAACTCCCGCTAAACTGATTAATCCTGTATCATCATAAATACCAATAGCATCTTTTATAACGTCGTAGCTCTTGTCATTCAGAGCGTCGATTTTCTCATCGCCTTTAGTTTTGCGCAGAACCATATTACCATTAACTTTATCAGCATCGAAAATATGCAAGGGTCGGGCATAGTCTATCGTCATAAGGTTTGTAATA
>JAGLKS010000192.1 GCA_023140905.1 Alphaproteobacteria bacterium
ATGCTCATCGGATAAACACATTTCACGCTCGGAAACCAGCATGCCGTTTGATTCAACGCCGCGGATTTTTGATTTTTTCAGTTTTATATCAAGGCCGGGAACATACACGCCGGATGGAGCAAAAATTCCTTTCATCCCTGCGCGGGCATTAGGAGCACCGCACACGACTTGTAGCGTTTCATTTTCTGTCTTCACCATGCAAACTTTCAGTTTATCTGCGTCAGGATGTTTTTCTGCGCTTTCAACATAAGCAACTTTAAATGGCTCATAGAGGGTGCTTTTATCTTCAAACTCTTCTAACTCAAGCCCTATATCGGTGAGAGTGTCGCAGATTTCTGTGTCACTTGCGATTGTATCAAGGTGTTTTTTAAGCCAGTTAATTGTGAATTTCATGAGTTCGTATACTTTATAATATCAAGTTAATATTTATTCTGTTAATCAAAATTTTGCGAGAGCCTATCTAATCCCAAAATCTGTTCTTTTCCAAGGGTTTTTTTACAGTTATAGCCGTTTCATTTAATAATAGTACAGAATTAATTCGGTCCTGATCCTAGCTGATTGGCAGCACGTAAAGTGAAAAATCCAGCTTTACACCAAAATTCTCATACATGGCTTTTGCCTCGTGATTATCTGTTTGAGTAAGCCAGTACATGCGGGCCCATTTCTCGTGGCGTGCCGTTTGCGTGAGTTCTTCTATCATGCGCTTGGCTATATTTTTACGCCTATGCGCCGGATCAACATAAACATCTTGCATATAACAAACCGGTTTTATGTGCCCTGTGGTATGGTGCAAAATGTAATGCACAATGCCTAATAATTGTCCTCCCATCTCAGCGGCTAAACCGTTAACTTGTGTATTGTTGGAATCGCAAAGACGCTTCCATGTCTCAGTTGTAACGGCGTTGTCACTTTGACCCATATTATTGCTGTTCCAAAGAGGCAGCCACTTTGAATAATCCTTAAGCACAAGGGGACGAATAACGAGTTTATTCATCATGATAATACACCCTTATTTATTCAGGTTTTGTGAAGGTTATACGCGCTTTACACCCGTTGCGTTATTTGGACGATCAAGCGGATCAAAGCCGTAATGGGACAACCAGCGTATATCACTTTCAAAGAAAGTGCGAAGATCTGGAATACCGTATTTCAGCATAGCCATACGCTCAATGCCCATACCAAAAGCAAAGCCTTGATATTCATCTGGATCAAGCCCGCAATTCTTCAACACATTCGGGTGCACCATACCACAGCCCAAAATTTCCATCCAGCTATCAACAGAGCCGTCTTTATTGGCACCGATCTTCAAGCCGCCACCTGCGCGTGAGCAGGCAATATCCATTTCTGCGCCCGGTTCTACAAACGGGAAGAAAGAAGGGCGGAATTGCACACGCAGATCATCCAGTTCAAAAAACGCTTGCACAAAATCTTGTAAACAGCCTTTAAGGTGCCCCATATGTGTAGTCTTATCAACCATCAAACCTTCCATTTGATGGAACATCGGTGTGTGAGTCATGTCGTAATCTGAGCGATATGTACGCCCAAAGCAGATAATCTTATGTGGTGGCTCATTATTTTGCATATGGTGGATTTGCACACTGGATGTTTGTGTGCGCAAAAGCTTTTTAATGTGCTCGCCTTGCTCTTCCAGATCATCTGGTAAAAAGAACGTGTCTTGCATTTCACGTGCTGGGTGACCAGGTGGAAAATTCAAGGCTGTGAAATTATAGAAATCATCTTCAATATCCGTCCCTTCAGCAACAGCAAAGCCCATATCAGCAAAAATTGCTGTTAACTCTTCAATTGTTTGGGAGATCGGGTGGACATATCCTTTATCACGCGGACGGGCATCCAGCGTCATATCCATTTTTTCATTAATCAGACGGGCATTCAATTCCTGCTTCTTAAGAGCTATTTCCTGCTTTTTAATCAAAGCAGCAATCTCGTCCTTAAGGAAATTAAGTTCTTGTCCCTTGGTTTTGCGCTCTCCCGGGTCCATTTGTCCCAAAGTTTTCATCACGGCTGTAATGCGTCCTTTTTTACCCAGAGCACTTACCCGTACATCATCCAGTGCTTTAAGGTCGTTTGCGCCTTTTATTTGACTGGAAAGTTCATCTTTTATTATTGCAATATCATTCATCATAACAATGGGGTTTAGCATACTTCTACAGTCAAAATAAAGTGAATATTTCATGCTTTAATTTATATCGTAGCTTGTCTATAGTCGCCTTATTATATGATAAGAATCAGTTAGGGAATAAACATGAGCACAATTGGTACACCATTTTCACCGACACAAACCAAAGTTTTACTCTGCGGTTCCGGTGAATTGGGTAAGGAAGTTTGTATAGAACTGCAACGTCTGGGCGTTGAGGTTATAGCTCTTGATCGCTATAAAAACGCACCAGCTATGCAGGTCGCAGATCGATGCCATGTGCTTTCAATGCTTGACGAGGCAGCTCTGCGCGCAGTCATAGAGAAAGAAAAACCGGATTATATCGTGCCGGAAGTTGAAGCGATTGCTACGGACACATTGGTGGAATTGGAAAAAGAAGGCTTTAACATTGTGCCTACAGCGCGAGCGACAAAGCTGACTATGAACCGTGAGGGGATTAGACGTTTAGCCGCAGAAGATCTTTCTTTGCCAACCTCGCCTTATAAATTCTGCGATGCTTACGGAGAATTTGTCGAAGCTACAAAAGAAATTGGATTTCCATGCGTGGCAAAGCCGATTATGAGCTCTTCAGGCAAAGGTCAAAGTGTGCTTCGTTCTGCTGCTGATATTGACAAAGCATGGAAATATGCTCAGGAAGGGGGGCGTTCCGGTGCCGGGCGTGTTATTGTTGAGGGCTTTATCAATTTTGATTATGAGATTACTCTTTTAACTGTGCGTCACATCGGGGGAACAAGTTTTTGCCTTCCTATCGGACACCGTCAGGAAGAGGGCGATTATCAGGAATCCTGGCAGCCTCAACAAATGTCTGAGGTTGCTTTGCAAAGAGCGCAAGATGTTGCACAAAAAGTTACCGATGCGCTGGGAGGGCGCGGCTTATTTGGCGTAGAGTTGTTCATAAAAGGCGACAATGTATATTTCAGTGAAGTATCTCCACGTCCTCATGATACAGGCATGGTAACGATGATCTCGCAAGATTTGTCAGAGTTTGCCCTTCATGTGCGAGCGTTTCTGGGATTACCTATCCCTAACATCCATTTCCATGGGCCGTCAGCGTCGGCTGTTATTCTGGTGAGAGGCGAGTCCAATAAAGCGAAATTTGGTAATTTGAATGAGGCATTTTCACAGCCAAATACTGATATTCGCTTGTTCGGCAAACCGGAAATTTCCGGTAAGCGGCGCATGGGTGTGGCATTGGCTAGAGCAGAAACAGTTGAAGATGCTAAGAAGAACGCGATAACGGCTGCATCAAAAGTGAAAGTAGAGCTTTAAGTTATAGTATGCAACTCGTTAACACTTTAGCTCTACAGGCTAAATTTTCCATTGGTCTTTAAGCACATTAATTGCCTGAGGTAAGGCAGAAATCATGTGGTCTGGTTTTGCTGCGCGTAAGCGTGGTTCGCTAATACATCCATTTGTAATACCAATAGACGTAACGCCTAAACGGCGGCCAATATCAGGCTCTTCATTACTATCCCCGAAAATTACTGTATTATCGGGATGATAATTATAGGTGTTAATAAATTCGGAAAGCCGTTCATATTTGTTCATAGTATCAAGTATAGAAGGTCCATTACGGGTATTAGCGGAAACATGGCTAAAGTAATGGCGAATATTAAGGCGATCCAGATGAGGCGTTATTTTGTCATCTATATAATTACTTAAAATAATGCACGTCACATCTTTTTTTGTTAGCCAATCTAACAGTGTTTTAGCACCACGCCGCGTGCGAGCTTTTGCTGAAAGGTGCTCATAATCTTTTTGGAAAATATCCCATGATTGCTCTTTTGTTGCCAGAATCTGATCAACATCACAGCCATTACGCTGATAAAAACGGATAATAGGGAAGTCAAAAGTTTCGCGCTGCTTTTTTAAGGAAATAGGTGGGAGGCCGTAAAAAGCAAAAGAACTTTGTGTTGCTTTCCAGCAAATAACCGTATCGGCCAATAATGTTCCATTCCAATCAAATACGGCGAGTTTTTTGTTTTTCATTTAGCCTTGATATCCTAAAAAAATATCTTTCCTTAATATAGTAAAGATATTGCACAAGGAAAATCATTCTTCAATATTTTGGTAAAATAAAAAACAGCCTCTCTTATGATGTATAATGGAGGCCGTTTTTCGAATCTTAATGTTTAAATCAGCAATTAAGCAGATTTTTTCTCTTTTGCGAGAGCAGCAATAGAAGCTTTGGCAATCGCAGCAAAATGTTCCGGTTCGCGAATAGCGATGTCTGAAAGTATTTTGCGGTCCAGATCAATTCCGGCCAGTTTCAGACCATGCATGAATGTGGAGTATTTCATGTCATGCAAACGAGCAGCTGCGTTAATACGTTGAATCCACAATTTGCGGAAGTCACGTTTTTTTACGCGGCGGTCGCGGTAAGCATATTGACCAGCTTTCTCAACAGCTTGCACAGCTGTACGGAAACAATTCTTACGACGGCCATAATAGCCTTTCGCATTCTTAATAACCTTTGTGTGTCTTGCGTGAGCGCGTGGCCCACCTTTTACGCGTGCCATGTCTTATGCCTCCGTCTTTTTAGTAATTTTGCTTCTACGCTTGCGGCCATAAGGCAGGGAGTTGCGAAGAATAATACGTTCATCGACTTCACTCATCGTGGTTAAACCACGAGCTTTGCGTTTCATGGATTTAGGCTTGTTCATCATCATGTGACTTGTGAAAGCTTGTTTGAATTTCACTCTGCCTTTAGCGGTGATCTTAAAGCGCTTTTTCGCACTGGAGTGCGTTTTCATCTTCGGCATTTCATTTCTCCTTATTTGTTAAAGGGTTCTTCTTTTTCATGACCGAGGCAGCCGAGTATTTTCGCCAAGTCATGATTTTGCTATATAATTTATATAAAGCGAGAGAATTTATACACTTGCGGGCGACTAAAAGTCAAGCAAACTTGCATTAAAATTTGAAAAGGTTATCGCGTGGAGAATCGGAAGGGTCATTCTGTGCGTATTTGCGTATGAAGTTGGTAATATGCTGTTGGCAAGCTTTTTCATGATTAGGACAAATTAAACCATGCTGGCCATCTTCAAAGGTGGTTATATCCAGCCAGGGTGCCATCAAATGCAAACGTGCTTCATCCAAGTGAAGCTGCGGAACAATAGAATCATCCAGTCCATGCATAATCAAAGTAGGGATATGGACATTCTTAAGTGTTGAGTGTAGGTCAATTTGTTCCATTTTTTCTAAAAACTTTTCATCAATACATAGTCCTTCGACCAGATTAGTGTTTAATTGCTGAGAGATTTTTTGGCTTTTTACAAATTCTTTTAAATTCAAAATTGGCCAGAACAAGATCGAAAACACGGAATTATCTGGTAAATTCATATACAATAAAGAAGCGCCTAATCCTTCCACTATAAAAGCAATTTTTGGAAAATGGTTCTTTTGTGCCCAAATGAAAAGTGTATTCAAATCATTTTTAATATTCTCGTAACATAATTGTTGATCGGAATGCTCTATTTTTTGCTGATTATTATAATCGTATAATAAGCTGCTTAGGCCGAGATATTCCAGTTTGTCTGAAATATTTGAGAAAAGCGTGGGAATGTACTCATGTGTATTCTGAAAGCCATGGATCATAATAACTAATGGTGTATTTTTCTGGCGTTGCCCTTTGGGAGGGTAGTTATATTTTGCAACAACAATATTGCCGTCCTGAGATTCTATAAGAATATTTTTACGCATAATATTAAAATCTCCGTATTTTCATATATCCATCTGTATTTCTGTGCATGATTTAAGATAAAATGACTCAATCATAAAAATACAAAAAAGAGATCGTTATTTCTGGCCCTTTATTGTCATTGTGATACTTTATACATACACTAACGAAGCATATATGAAGGGGCTAAAAATGTATAGCATGTGCAAGAAAAAACAAGCTTCATATTTGGTGGTAATACAAGTCGTATCAGCCATTATTATATCAGGATTTTTTGCATATACAGCCTATGCATATGAAGATGTGCCACCAGCTGTGCCTGTTAATTCAGTAAAGACTGAAGCCTTGACGTTATCTGAGCCATACAAAATGTCAAAGCAAGAATCTGGCAATTCAGTGGAAATAGAACAGCAGGATACAGCAGAAAATAATTCATCCCCCCCTAATTTTTTTGAGCGGTTATGGTCTAAAATATCAAGCAATATTGCTGCACAGGACAAAGAGAAGCTAAAAGAAAAAACACAAAATAAAATTAAGAAAGAGAAAGAAGAAACTGAAGATTATCTAGCACAGCCTCTTAAACCGGTTATACTGCAAGACAATGTTTTCTATGTTTTAGAGCTTTTTACAACACAAGCTTGTCCGTTTTGCCCCAAAGCTGATGCGATGATGGAAGCTTATGCAAATAGGCCTGATGTTATTGCATTATCATGTCATGTTGATTATTTCGATGTGCAGCAAGGATCGTTATCTCAACCAATTTGCTCATCACGTCAAATGCGTTATGAAGCATCATTTAAGGGGACTCCCAAATATACGCCTCAAATGGTTATTAACGGTGGTTATGATGCAGTAGGGTATTTACCTGATAAAATTACTCAGGCTTTCGAAAAAGCGCAGGAACATCCGGTTCGTTCACTAGAAGTTAGTCCGGTTAAGGA
>JAGLKS010000193.1 GCA_023140905.1 Alphaproteobacteria bacterium
CGCATGGGTGATTTTTATGAATTGTTTTATAAGGATGCCGTTATTGCATCACAAGTCTTGGATATTACGCTAACCAAGCGTGGTAAATCCAAAGGTGACGACATTAAAATGTGCGGCGTACCATATCATTCTTACGAGCCTTATCTGGCAAAGATTGTTCGCGCAGGATATAAAGTTGCAATCTGCGAACAAATTGAAACAACTGAAGAAGCAAAACTGCGTGCAAAAAAAGAAGGGAAAAGCCCTTCTAAAGCTCTTGTTATGCGTGAAGCTGTACGTATTGTAACTCAGGGGACACTCACTGAAGATCACCTCCTTGATATTCGTGCACATAATTATTTATGCAACGTGCACAATTATGGTGGGGCTTACGGCATTGTTTGGTGTGACTTGTCTACCGGCGAACTAATGGTGCAAAGCTGTGATCTTGATATGTTGCGCACAACAATTGAACGGATTGATCCAAGCGAGATTATAATTTCGCAGAAATGTCTGCAATATATTGGTGACACATTGGTTTCTTTTGGTAATAAAATTACTCTTATACAACAACAAACAACAGATAATACATTTCTGGGCACAGAAAAAATTAAAGAGCTTTTTGGTAAAGACCTTCCTTCTTTAGAAAAACATGAGCTTTATGCTTTGGGGGATTTACTTTCTTATATTTCAGATACACAAAAAGGGAAACTTCCTTATCTTACCGCGCCACAAAAAATCAAAGTGAACTCTGTGATGAGTATTGATGCAGCAACACGTAAGAATTTAGAATTATTGCGTACGTTATCCGGTGAACGTAAAGGAAGCCTTATAGACACAATCGACCGTACAATTACAGGTGCCGGAGCGCGTTTATTGCATAGCTATGTCACTGCACCACTTACAGATATTGTGCAAATTAATATAAGGCTTGATCGTGTCGAAAGTTTCTATGAAGCATCAGCATTGCGCGAAAACATACGAATAATGATGCACGAAGTCCCGGATATTGAGCGCGCCTTATCACGCATTACAATTGGCCGCGGCAGTCCTCGTGATCTATCTATGATCCGCGACGGCTTGTCTCATAGTGAAATCATTCGCGCTATATTGCAAACAAATATGAACAAGCTGAAAAGCTTTGAAAGCATTTTTGATAAATTGCACCAGAACCCGGCTCTTTGTGAATTGCATGATACTCTAAAACTTGCCCTTATTGATACGCCGCCTTTAAGCAACAAAGATGGTGGCTTTATAAAAGAGGGATATAATCCGCGCCTTGATGATCTAAGAAATACACGCGATGACAGTCGTACAACAATTGCCTCTTTGCAATCAAAGTACCGCAACAAAACAGGAGTTGATGCATTAAAGATTAAGTATAATAATGTCCTTGGCTATTTCATCGAGGTTCCGTCAAAACGCGCAGAAGCACTTATGGTGGCAGCGAATAACTCGCAAGAAAACAACGCGGATAACGCACAATTCATTCATCGTCAAACCATGGCTAATGCTGTACGTTTCACAACATCTGAGCTTGCAGAAAAAGAGCGCGACATATTAAGTGCCGCTGACAAAATTATCGCATTGGAATTATCTATTTTTGAAAAACTTGTTGCGGATATTACTGCTCTTTCAGATATTATAAAATCTGTAGCGCAGGCTTTGGCTATGATTGATTTGAGTGCAGCACTTGCAGAACAAGCCCAGCTAATGAATTACACACGTCCTATTATTGATGACAGCCTGCAATTTGATATAAATCAGGGCCGCCACCCAGTTGTGGAAAGTGTGCTAAAAGAACAAAGTGAACCTTTTGTTCCTAATAATTGTGCACTTAATCCCGGCGCGCGGTTATGGCTTTTGACTGGTCCTAATATGGCGGGTAAATCTACATTTCTAAGGCAAAATGCTCTTATTGCCATTATCGCACAAATTGGAAGTTTTGTCCCCGCCAAGTCTGCACACATCGGCATTATAGACCAATGTTTTAGCCGTGTCGGAGCTTCAGATGATTTGGCCCGCGGGCAATCTACTTTTATGGTAGAGATGGTTGAAACAGCCAGTATTTTGAATGCGTCCACCCCTCGTTCACTGGTAATTCTGGATGAGATCGGACGCGGAACAGCTACATATGATGGCTTATCCATTGCATGGGCTTGTGTCGAATATTTGCATAACCAAAATGAATGCCGCGGATTGTTTGCTACACATTACCATGAGCTTGTTGCGTTAAGTGATTCTTTGACAAATTTATCTTGTTACACTGTTCAGATTAAAGAATGGAATGATACAGTTGTATTCATGCATAAAGTTATTCAGGGTTTTGCAAACCGTTCTTACGGCGTTCATGTTGCACAATTAGCAGGCTTACCTAACCTTGTTATAGAACGCGCTAATGTCATTCTTGAACGTCTAACACGTGATAATAAGAACAATACCCCAGAACAAATGGTTAAGGACCTTCCTTTATTTAATCGAGATACTGCGCCCGTTTCAGATCAACCTTCGGAACTGGAAAAACGTCTTAAAGAGATAGACCCGGACACTCTCTCCCCCCGTGAAGCACTGGATGTTCTATATGCACTTAGGAAAATGCTTAAGAAACCGTAACGCTCCTTGAAGTCAAAACATGTCGATACACACTTTAATATTATATTGAAGAGTATATTCTTAAGGTTATACTGCTCCTCTTAGATAGTGCAATATTAGAAAAGGATGAACTAACCATGGCAAACGCCCGTATTCTAATCGTTGATGATGATGGCACATTGTTATCAATCGTTGATTCTCTATTGCAAAAAAACGGGTTTAACACCTCCTTGGCAAACAGTGCTGAGGAAGGTTTTGAGCTTATTGATAAATCGCTCCCGCAAATAATCCTACTTGATATTCGTATGCCTGGAATGAATGGATATGATGCTTTGGTAAAACTAAAAAATAATAACAGAACCAAGGATATTCCTGTTATTATGCTTACGTCAGAAGATGATATCTCTTCAGTTTCACAAGCATTAGAAGCAGGAGCACGTGATTATATTGTCAAACCCTTTGACCATAACAATCTTATTTTGCGCATTAAAAAAGTTATGAGTGGCTTATAATCTCTCTGTTATAGACCTTAAGAATATACGCCACCAGTTCCTCCGGCATATATGGTTTTTTCATGTAGCCGGATATCGCACCGTCAAGTTTATCCTGCACAAATTCTTTTTCCAACCCCGTTATAAAAATGACCGGAACATCAGATAATCTAGGATCAGCCTTAAGACTGAGAAGAGAAATATCTCCTTCTGTATCGGGCATTATAAAATCGACTAATATAATGTCCGGACAAAATGATGCAGCAATAAGAGAATCTTTGATATTAGAAAAACTTTTTGTTTCAAAATAGCCTGAATTGTCGAGATATACCTTTGTGATACGACATATCACCGGATCATCATCAATATGCATTACTCGAATTTTTTTCTTATTACTGGAAAACTTCTTTTTCCCCTTGATTCCTCTTTGCGAAAAACCCTCTATATAAGCTTCGACACGCATTAGACTTTCACGCAGCAATTTTAAAGATTGCTCTAAAAAAGCCTTGTTTTCTGTGGTACACTCATGCTGACTTGATATTGTTCTTTCAATTGTTCTTGCGAGGGATGCCAACCCAATAAACCCCAGTGCCCCGCTTGACGATGCTAGAGGATGTGCCGCATCTGCAAGTCCTTCACAATCCTTTTGCGCGAATGCT
>JAGLKS010000194.1 GCA_023140905.1 Alphaproteobacteria bacterium
AGGAGAGCATGGCCTAATATCGGGAACCATAGGCTCGGCGAATGCAGAAAAGGAAAAAGATAGAAAAAAATATCACAAGCAGACATCGAAAAAAATGCATCTGTTATCAGTGCAGTAGCTGTTGCCTCTGCCCAGCTCATGGAAGACCTCCAAAAATTAGGAGAAGAGATAGAAGAGCTACACAATGAAAACATTGATGTTGTGGAAGAATCCAGCGTTGTCAGAAGTAATTTGGATGTAGCCTTACAAAATATGTATTACGCTGCAAGCGACCTCGCATACGAAGGATACTTTGCTCAACTTGATCTGGAGATGATGGAAAATTCAGGCTATTACAGTCCAGAAGAAATTCAAGCACAAAAAGAAATAATAGAACAATGCTATACAGCCGTGGATGCACATGACGATTTGCGAGAAACCATGCTGGGCTACATACACAAAATGGAGAAATCCGAACAAGCTCTTACAGAAGAAGATAGAATACTGTCTGGTAATTTTGAGGCCTTAAAAGAAAAAATTGGAAATAAAGAACCTACACCTGAAGACAAAGAAGCTCTAGCCAAACTGCATAGTGAAAAAATAAATATTGAAACCAGTCGGGGACAGCTTGCTAAATTCTCAAAACTTACCGCATCATTCACCGAAATAATAACAGATGTCAGCAGAGATAAAAACTTGTCTCTCGAACAAAAAACACACGGTTATGAAACCCTTAATCTTGTTGCCAAATCCTCAGGAGACAGACATTTAGATGGAAAAGAGCTAGCGCAAATAAAAGAGAATATGCTTAAAGTTGATCCTAAAAGCCCATATTTTGCCCGCTGTTGTGAATTACTCGTAAAATCCGGTGTTACCATAGAAGATGGAAAGGGCGGGAAGATAAGTGGACAAGAAGCTGTTGACCATTTCATAAAAAGTCTGGGAGAAGCCAAAGTGGCCGCGAATGCGACACCAAACGGACAAGTTATTCAACCGGGGCTTAAACAAGGTGCGGTTATTCCTACTACACGTGGTCCAGATATGGCGGCAGCGACACCAACCTCATATGGCTGTTTTGCTGATAATGAGTTCAACAAAACTAATCCGACAACAGGACCAATCCCCAGTTATGCAGTTACAACACAAAACAATGCGCCGGATATAGGAGATGTTAACGAAGCTCATCTCGCGGCTCTAGCCAAAACTGGCACCGGCACTGGAGACACTGGCACTGACAAAGAAACACTTGCAATGGAAGAATTGCTAAAACAATTAGAACGGGATCAGCAAAATATCCCCACAAGCAATCCTCTTGCATAAAGTTAGAACCTGTGGAAACTGGAGATAACACCTTTGAAAATTTGACAAACCCATTCTAATTCTGTAGAATTTTGGTGTAAAGACTGCATAAAAAAGCAGAGTAATAAGAATAAAGGCCTAAAAGAGGGAATAACCCTCAGGCAATTAAAGGGTGAAAGCAGGAATAATGAGTATTCCCGATAACACAAATAGTGGACCTTCCGAGCAACGTGGGAAAAATACGGGCGATGTGCAAACACACATGTTGCTTAATGAACAAGACATGGCAAATAACTTAAATGTCTTTGCGTTTTTGATTGCCCTTTTTGAAAATATAACAGGAAAAACCGGATTAGGCTCCAATGACGCCATAGAAGGGTTTTCCAAAGCCTTCAACATAGATGCAACAAAGCTTAATGAAACTGTCGAGAACTACCGCTCTGGAAACATCTCTGCATTCAATGCCGCGTACAAGACTCGCAAAAGCATTGATATCGCCAAAGTTGATATGGCACAGGCGGAAAAAGTCGTTGTTCAATATGCAGAAAAGGGCAACCCACTGCTAGAACTTATAGCTGATAAAGAATCAGGTGATAATTACAATCGTGTATATGGCAAAGGCGTTAAAACCGCAAACCTTACAGATATGACGGTTAATGAAGTTCTTAAATGGCAAAAAGAATACGTTAAAGACGGCTCTCCGTCTTCCGCCGCCGGAAGATATCAAATCATTCAAGGAACCTTAGCTGGTTTAAAAAAGGAAATGGGTTTATCAGGAAATGAACTCTATGACGAAAGTATGCAAGACCGTATGGCAATGCATCTTCTGAACGGACGTGGGTATCAATCTTATTTAAAAGGAACCCTATCTGAAGATAAATTCATGCGTGAGCTCTCAAAAGAATGGGCGGCAATGCCGAAAGACGGAAGTGGTGCAAGTTATTATGCTGGTGATGGCCTTAACAAAGCTCTTGTAAGTCCAGCAACAATGCTTCTTGCAATGCGTAATTCAAAAAACATAACAATTGCACAAGGAAATAACCTAACCAATACACACGGAGACACTATTGCCGAAGGTGGCGTGAAGGAAGAAGACCCAAGCCAGCCAAAGTCTGCGACTCTTTCCTTCGAGGAAACTATTTCCAACGGTGGCACTAATGAGGCCAAACAGGCGGGTATACAGGAAGATCAAGTCACTTTGTTTCCTACACAACCTCCTCCCATCACACCGGCATAATACGCTAATCATTCCGTTTTTCTGCATACACCGTTGATAACCTGCACTTGAGGGTAGATTTTTAGCCCTATCATCCTTTAGACTATTGTATATTGTGCCCTCTCGCCAAGGTTCAATACATGCTCGCAATATCACCTAGAGGTAAATCTACCTCTTATAAGCAAAATCAAACCGCCATATCTCCATGTACTTTATGTTACAACAATACCACCGTTTCATCTTTTTACCCTGTGCTCTGGCACTAGGAACCTGCTTTGCTTACCTACCGACAGCACATGCGCGAAATCAAAATACGTTGCAACCTGCAGCTCTTCATATAAAAATCACGCCGAGCAAAAAACAAAACCACTCGATGCCTAACATCATCACAGGGAGAATTAACCAATCATCACAAAACATCCCGCTTCCCGGATATAAACCACAACAGCCGGACATAATGGGAGAAACACAAAAAAAGTCTAAATCTAAAGCTCTGGATATTTTGCACTCAAAAACATTTTCAACAGAAACAAAAATTATCAAAACAACGAAAGAAACAATTCCGTTCTCATCCTTAGGCAAAACATCACCGGATCAAACTAAATCGCATAATATTGCTTTGCCATCTGCATACCCTAACTATTGCAATGAAGAAGAACAACGCTCTACCACACAAGCATCCCTCATCAATCCGCCACACACAGAAATTCCAAAAGATAAGCATCTGGTTCAATCTTTACGTGCTTATATGAAAGCACAGAAACGTGACCCGTCTCTTATCGATACGCTATACAATGTCACACAAGAAACAGGCGTAAGCTTTGAGCTTCTTGTCATTAAAGCTATGATAGAAAGTAATCTGGGTGAAAACATTGTAGCACAAAACAGCACTGCCAGAGGCCTTTTCCAATATATTGAATCAACATGGCTATCCCTTATAAAGAGTTATGGAGGAAAAATCGGATATGCCTCATATGCGGATGCTTTGAAATATGATCTCATTGCAAAGCGGTATGTCATAGTTTCCGAGAGAAATAATTTCTCACGCCATGACATTCTGAATTTGCGATACGACACACGAATAACCACGCTTATCAAAGCTTATCAAATTCTGGATGAACAAGCAGCTATCGAAAAATGCACAAAAGGACAAGTGCCAACTATCACAGATCACTATATTGTCCATATGATGGGCCTGCCTCTAGCTGAACTATTTTTCAAGCTCAAAAACAGCAATTCGACAATCATTCCGGCTCGCTTGAAAAACGGCATGTTCAATAATGCTATTGCTCAGAACCCTTCTTTCTTTTTCGATAAACGTGGAAACGCACTTAATGCTCCACAAATCTATAATCGTTTTGCTGAAACAACAGCGCAGAGAATCGATGAGTTAAGAGCTATTGATACACGCTACGGCTCAGGTGAAAATGTCGCAGCACATAGCTGTAACCCCAAGCCGGATAGACCTCGCATTCACACTCGATCGGATAATCAGGTGAAAACAGGACTGTCCAAAAATGACATGGAACCATCTGCCGGAGCTACCGCGCCTTTACCGAAAAAAGGCATTCTCCCTCATCATATTTCCTCGATAGATATCTTACAATATGAGCCGTCATTACATTAGAATGATGATGATGATGCATCGTACTCTTCACGTAATTCCGCTTCTGTAAGAACCATATGCTTACGAGAAAACTCATCAATTTCAAGGTCTTGAACAATCTTATAAGAACCATCTTTACATGTAACCGGATACCCATAAATAACACCCTGCTCAATGCCATAAGACCCATCCGAAGGCACAGCCATAGAAACCCAGTCACCTTCAGGCGTTCCCATAGCCCAGCTACGCATATGATCCAGTGCCGCATTAGCTGCACTCGCTGCGGAGGAAGCACCGCGCACATTAATAACTGATGAGCCACGCTGTTGCACTGTAGGAATGAATTTGTTCTCGTACCATTCACGCTCTATCAAATCTAATGCAGGATTGCCATTAACCACAGCGTGATTCAAATCCGGATATTGAGTTGAGCTGTGATTTCCCCAAATAATGACACGCTTCACATCTGTATTTTGAACTCCGATCTGTGCCGCTAATTGGTGAATTGCACGGTTATGATCTAAACGCATCATCGCCGAAAAACATTTTGGGTCAAGAGTCGGTGCATTCTTTTGCGCAATCAAAGCATTTGTATTAGCAGGATTTCCAACGACCAAAACCTTCACATCATGTTTAGCATATTCATTCAATGCACGCCCTTGTGCCTGAAAAATAGCGCCATTAGCTTTTAGCAAATCTTTGCGCTCCATCCCCGGCCCGCGTGGACGCGCACCAACAAGATAAGCATAATCAATATCTTTAAACCCTTCTTCGAGTTTATCCGTCACGATAACGTCATGCAGCAAAGGAAAAGCACAATCATTAAGTTCCATTACAACGCCTTCAAGTACTTTAAGTGCTTGCGGTATCTCAAGTAAATGTAGGATAACCGGCTGATCCGGCCCTAGCATTTCCCCCGAAGCAATGCGAAATAACAAAGAATAAGCAATCTGTCCTGCTGCACCTGTAATAACTATTCTAACGGGTTGTTTCATTTTATAATTTTCCTTTGTATTTTGTTCTCGAATTTATAGCATCATATTTTTATTTCACTAAGCCGTTTTAGATTTTTCCCCTCTGCGGATAAGAAGAATAGAAAGTTCATAAAGTCCCATAATAGGAATAGCCAACATCACCTGTGAAATAACATCCGGTGGCGTTATAAATGCAGCTATTATAAATGTTGCAATAAGTGCGTATTTGCGTTTTGTTGCCAGACTTTGCGCTGTAATAACACCCGTGCGCCCTAATAAAGTCAACAAGACAGGAAGCTGGAAACAAAGACCAAAAGCAAAGACAAGCGTCATGATTAAATCCAGATATTCGCTAACCCGTGCTTCAAGCTGAATAGGCAATGCCATGTTTTCGCCGGTGCTTTGAAAGCTAAGGAAGAATGGCCAGGCCATTGGCAAGACCAGATAATAAACACAAGCTGCACCGGCAAAAAACAATACAGGCGTTGCAATCAAAAAAGGCCAGACAGCTTCTTTTTCATTATTATACAAAGCCGGAGCTAGAAACCGCCAGAGTTGAAGCAATAACACAGGAAACGTAAAAAAAAATCCAGAAAAGAAAGCAACCTTCAGATAAGTAAAAAAGGCCTCAGCCATTCCAGTATAGATAAGGCGATTCGTATCACTATCATCCATCGCATTAGCCAAAGGCTGCACAAGGAACCCATATATCTCATCAACGAAAAAAAAGCTGATAATTGTAGCCAGCCCCATCACGCCAAATATCCATAAAAGCCGGGTGCGCAGCTCTAAAAAATGATCCATAAGGGTTTTGGTTTTGCTAATCCCCTCATGTTTATCATCTAAATCAGGAGACAAAGGTGCTGATGACGCAATATCTTCATGCATGATCTTTGCCCTCCGCTCCTTTAGTATCTTCCGGTAATTCTTCTTCATCAACAGATGCGGGTATATCTGCGTATGCTCCTCCTAAAGCAGCGTATTCTTCATCTGCTGTAGCTTCATCAAATTCTACAGGCTGTCCATGCTTGTCTTGTTCTTCAAAATTCACACTTTTACGGATATTGTCCAGATCAGCTTCGCGCATCACATCATCAAACTGTCTGGAAATTGCATAACGCACATATTGTAACCGCCGTGTTATACGCCCCAAAGCAACCATGACACGCGGTAAATCTTGAGGTCCTGCAAATAAGACCACAAGCGCAATAATTACAAATAACTCAGGCCATCCAAAATCCAGCATATTGTGTTTTATATTCCCCCAAGAAAAGAGTGCGCCATATTAAAACATACAATAATTCCAGCCACATACCCCGGAACAACAATAAGAGCATTTAATCCAATAGCGACATTCAACAAAAACTCACGTTCTTCGTCATCCAGTTCAATCTCTTCAGCTAGCCGCGCCCGCGCAAAAACGATTTCTCTTTCGGCCCGGCTATATTCCCAATACAATCCTATTGCCGTAATCGGAAAAACAAACAATCCAAGAAACATTTCTACAGATACATTAAATAATGCAAGAACGAGCACACAAATAGAAAACAATGAAAGCACTGAACCTGAAATTTCATGAAAGCTATGTTTATAAGTGGTAAGGAAACCAGAAATAAAAACAATCAGAACCAAAGCTAAATAAACCCCGGCCCATAAAGGTAACATCATCATTTTGCCAAATTACTCCGATTTTGTATCAGTCTCTTTTATATGAGTTTCCACGGCTTTATTAGCCTGAACCGGATCACTTTCTTTCACAGATGAAACAGGGGTAGAAACATCGTCATCCCCTTCTTTCAAACCCTTCTT
>JAGLKS010000195.1 GCA_023140905.1 Alphaproteobacteria bacterium
GATAGTTGTATCCCAATTCGATTTGTTGATAATACCAGGGGCCATCCGAAGTATGAGTCATTTGATCTGAATCACGGGTAATTCCATGATTGCGAAATAATGTCATTTGACCAGCCAATTCCTTATTATTAGTAACAGCCATACCACCTTCAGCTGTGGTAATGATTTTTACTGGGTGAAAGCTGAACACTGTGATATCAGAAAATTGGCAACTTCCTATCGAATGTTTTTTGTATCGGCCGCCAATTGCATGGCAGGCATCTTCGATAACCCGAAACCCATATTGCTTAGACAAGCAAGCAATCGCTTCCATATCGCATGATAAACCACACAAATGAACTGGAATTACAATTTTAGGCAAAGTCCTTGTTTTTTTCGCCTGTTTAAGCTTTGCTTCCAAAGCTGCAATACTCATATTGAATGTATGAGGGTCAATATCTACAAAGTCAACTGTTGCACCGCAATAAAGAGCGCAATTTGCTGTTGCAACAAAGGTAATTGGAGATGTCCAAAGGATATCTCCTGCCTTAAGCCCTAATGCCATACAAGCAATATGCAAAGCCGATGTTCCACTATTAACAGCAACCGCATAGGATGAACATGTTTGTTCACAAACAGCCTTCTCAAATATTGGAACAGCTGGTCCTTGAGTCAAATAATCAGAGCGCAAAATATCGACAACGGCCTTAATATCTTCCTCGGAAATAGACTGTCTCCCGTAAGGTATCATTCATCCGCTCGGAGAGTAGTAAAAGCTTGTAGCTCTTGTATTGTAAGAAAATGTGGATTGGTTCCAGAGTTATATTCAAAACCTTGGGCAACACGCTGCCCCTTTTCCCCAAGCATATCTTCAGAAAAATCATTATCTTCATTGTAAAAAGTAATACTTGGGCAAAGTACATAGTGTTCTTTAAAATTGATTGTTAAGTGAGAATCATCTTTGGGACACATAATCTCATGTAACTTTTCACCAGGTCGAATACCTATAATTTGAGTCTTCAAATGAGGTGCCATAGCACTAGCCAGATCGACAATACGTATTGAAGGAATCTTAGGAACAAAAATTTCTCCACCTTTCATACGTTCAAAATTCTTCAGTACAAATGCCACACCTTCTTGAAGAGTAATCCAAAAACGTGTCATTTCTTCATGCGTAATGGGTAAAACATTTTTACCATCATTAATCAGTTTTTGAAAAAAAGGGACTACAGAACCTCGTGAACCAGCAACATTACCATAACGAACCACAGAAAAACGAGTTGGGTGAGTACCCGTCATATTGTTAGCTGCAACAAAAAGTTTGTCTGATGCAAGCTTTGTAGCTCCATATAAATTAATCGGATTTGCGGCTTTGTCTGTAGATAATGCAATCACTCTACTAACATTATTTTTAAGAGCTGCCTGTATTACGTTTTCAGCTCCATAAATATTAGTTTTAATACATTCCATTGGGTTATATTCTGCCGCTGGCACCTGCTTCAAGGCTGCTGCATGTACAACATAGTCAACACCATCCATAGCTACAGAAATACGCTCTTTATCTCTGACATCACCAATAAAATAACGCATACATGACTGATTAAACTTCTGTTGCATTTCATATTGTTTAAGCTCATCGCGTGAAAAAACAATAATGCGACGCGGTTGATAAAGTTCAAGAACCATTTTAATGAAACAGTTTCCAAAAGAGCCAGTTCCTCCAGTGATTAAAATTGATTTATCATTGAACATAAGTTGACTCTGGTGATTTCATGTTTCTAAAAACAACAAAAACAAAAAAACTACTTACTATCGAAGCAACAAAATAAGAAACTGCCGTTGCAACAATGACGCCTTTTATTCCATACGACAGTGACCATATATAACTAAGCATAATATTCAAAATAATACAAAACAAGCTACAAACAGACATTATAA
>JAGLKS010000196.1 GCA_023140905.1 Alphaproteobacteria bacterium
AAACGTATGCGCGAGGAAAAAGGCTCGGAGATATTTAATATGGAATTTTTTGAAGCTTTTGCTCAAATGAAGATGGAAGAATTTGAAAAGCAAATTAACTAGGAGAAAATAATCAATGGAGCCTTTTACTAAACTAACATCAACAGCCGCTCCGCTGGATATGATTAATGTCAATACAGATGTCATTATCCCGAAACAGTTTCTAAAAACTGTAAAGCGTACAGGACTCGGCATTAGTGCTTTTTTTGATATCCGCTATGATGATAACGGAAAAGAGCTACCAGAGTTTGTACTGAACAAGCCCGAATATAAAAGCGCACAAATCCTGATTGCCGGAGAGAATTTCGGCTGCGGCTCATCACGTGAACACGCACCATGGGCAATAATGGATATGGGCTTTCGCTGTATCATAGCTCCAAGCTTTGCCGATATCTTCTATAATAACAGCTTTAAAAACGGTCTCTTGCCGATGGTACTTTCTCAAGATCAAGTCACAGTCCTGATGGAAGAAGCAAAAACTAACCCAGAGGCTTTATTCGAGGTTGATCTGGGAAATCAAACAATCACTCGCGGAAATACATCATCATTCAGCTTTGACCTTGATCCTTTTCGTAAACATTGCTTGCTCAATGGACTGGATGATGTTGGCTTAACACTGCAAAAAGACGCAGTTATCGCAGCGTTTGAAGCAAAAAATAAAGACGAAAAGCCTTGGGTTTAATACCGTTTATAAGAAAGAGATAAATATATTATGACAAAAACATATAAATTGAAAGTTCTTGCCGGTGATGGTATCGGTCCGGAAATCATAAAAGAAACCTACAAAATCATTGATTGGATCAATGCTACGTCTGATATAATCATAGAAACATCAGAGGGGCTTATAGGTGGATGCTCTATAGATAAACATAATTCTCCCTTAACAGATGAAACTTTAGACGAATGCAAATCCAGCGATGCTATTTTAATGGGCGCTGTAGGTGGTCCTAAATGGGACAATGTAGCTTATGATATACGCCCGGAAGCCGGACTACTCAAGCTCAGAAAATCGCTCGATCTATACGCAAATTTGCGACCGGCAAAAGTGCTGGATGCTCTGATTGAATCATCAGCACTGAAACCGGAAATTGTCAAAGGACTGGATATCCTTATTGTGCGTGAATTAACAAGTGGCCTGTATTTTGGAACACCACGCGCTATCGAAGATTTAGATAATGGCGAACAAAAAGGCATTGATACCTGTACTTACACCACATCAGAAATCCAGCGCGTTGCCCGCGTAGCTTTCGAAACAGCCCGCAAACGCAGCAACAAAGTCACATCATGCGATAAAGCCAATGTTCTGGCCACCAGCAAATTATGGCGTCAAACTGTGACCGAGCTTCATAAGAATGAATATAGCGACGTTGAGCTAGATCATATGTATGTCGATAACTGCGCCATGCAACTTGTCCGTAATCCTCGACAATTTGACGTTATAGTTACAGATAACCTCTTTGGCGATATTTTATCCGATGAATCTGCCATGCTAACAGGCTCTCTGGGAATGCTGCCCTCCGCCTCAATGGGCGGCGAAGACATGCCCTATCTATACGAACCTATCCATGGAAGTGCCCCAGATATTGCCGGTAAAAACATAGCAAACCCATTAGCAACAATTTTAAGCATGGCTCTAGCTTTGCGCTACTCTTTCGATAGCAAAGCTCTGGCACAGAAAATAGAAGAAGCTGTATCCGCTGTTTTGGCTGACAACTTACGCACAAGTGACATTATGAGCGAAGGGTGCAAAGAAATCACCACAAGCGAAATGGGAAGTGCTATTGTAGCAAAACTAAATGGATAGCAGCATTTTCATAATGCCTTGTAAAGCAAAATAGGAGAATACACCATGATTGCAAGTATAATTGTCTTTCTCTATCTGACCGGAGCCATTGACGCAAATAGCGCAATAGCATCCCTTTATATTACAGGTGCTCTGCTTATTATCGCGGAAATTGGTGTTGTCTCCTTTGGTCTGATAGCACTAAACGGGATAATAGCTTTATACGCCGCCTACGCTATTCAAAGCGGGAATGATCTTATATTTGGTCTTCCTATAGGCTGGCATTTATTATTTGGTATGGTTTTTGTTGAATTATCCACTGTTTTCTGCATCATCGCGGTACACTTACACTTGCGTAAACAAAAAGTGGTTAGTGGCACTGAAAGTATGATTAACGATAATGCTACAATTATCGAATGGGACGGACAAAAAGGTAGTGTCCGTTATGATGGAGAAATCTGGAAAGCTATGTCAGAAGAACCTCTTACCGTTAAACCGGACGATAAAGTAACTATAAAAGCCGTTAACAAACTGGAGCTTGTCATTACCCAATAACTAAATAAGTAAACTAACCAATAATATAACCACTCAATGCAACATATAAGGAGATTTTAACATGCCTTTTATTATTCCATTTTTAGTCTTTCTCGCTATCGCCCTGTTTACCTCAGTGCGTATTATTCAAGAATATGAGCGAGGCGTTATCTATACACTCGGACGCTATACCAGTAACCGAGGTCCCGGTGTTCAACTCATTTTCCCCGGCATTCAAAAAGTCCTGCTGGTTGATATGCGCATACGCACCGTAGATGTACCTTCACAAGATGTGATCTCCAAAGACAACATCTCTGTCAAAGTCAATGCTGTGCTGTATTACCGCGTTGTCGATCCGGGAATGGCCATTAACAAAGTTGAAAACTTTATCGTAGCGACAAGCCAGCTTGCACAAACTACCTTACGTTCCATTCTGGGAAAACACGAAATGGATGAGATGCTTTCCAAACGTGATGAACTTAATAGCGATATTCAGGCTATTCTGGACCAACAAACCGAAGGTTGGGGAATTAAAGTCACTAACGTTGAAATCAAGAATGTTGATATTGATGCGACCATGGTTCGGGCGATTGCAAAACAAGCTGAAGCTGAACGTACACGGCGTGCAAAAATCATCAACGCTGAAGGTGAGTTGCAAGCCGCGCAAAAACTGGACGAAGCTGCGGAAATTTTGGCAAGACGACCGGAAACAATGCAACTGCGTTATCTGGGAACAATGGCAGAATTCACTAATGCTAAGGGCAATACGATTATTTTGCCACTTCCGCTTGATCTCTTGGGCGGTTTGAAAAAACTGGCTGGTGGCGGGAATTAAAGTGTAGTTAAAACAAACACACCGCACAGACAAAGTAAAAGAGCCTGAAAATCTCAGGCTCTTTTTTATATTAGTGTTCTACTTAAATCCTAGTTAATACGAACAGCAAGCGCACAAGTTACAGTATCAAGTGCTTCTAAATAAACACCAGCTGCATCAGAACAACCTGTGGCCCCACCAGCAGTACCAACAACAGAACCAGTTGCAGAACTACCATCATCAAGCTTCCGATCAATCCGGCCAGCCTGTAACTGTGTCAATCCTACTGTGTCACCAATTGCCGCATCAAAACTAACGCCAAGGTAACGTCCGGCACGAGATGCTGCTGCGTTTGTACCCGCAATTCCTCCAGCACCAACATGTTGTCCGGGAACTAACATAACATTATTAATATCTGCACTTAAATAACCGCTTGCTGTCAAACTACCCGATAATAGATCTGCACCAGATAAATGCTCATAAAACCACGCACTTTCAGCATTAATAACATTAGCCAAAGGCTCAGATTCCAAAGTACTATTGCCATTACCCTTATTAGCCACGTTAGGCACACGAGCTACAGCATCAGTCATATCTCCGGGAATAGCATCATACATATCCTGAAATGTAGCACTTGCAGCATCAACTGCTTTGATTTGTGCAATCGTAGCATTAACGCGGGCATTTTCGATCATTTCCTGACCTTTAAGTATACCACCGATCAATAGACCAATGATAACCATAACCACAGCAAGTTCGACAAGCGTAAAGCCTTTCTCACTTTTTATGGATTTTGTGAAATGTGTATTCATTATTCATTTTCTCCTTACGAAAAAGATTGTGTAAAAGATGTGTAAAAGTTTGTAAATAGTATTGAGAACTCATCCAGAACGAGATTTCGTCCTGAAACGTGCCGACAAGCACATGCATGGATCATACACGCCTTTTCATCTCAATAACAGTCCCATTGTTAAAGCTTGGCATTTTCCTTTTAAAAAAACCTTAATTTTCAATGGGTTATTGATCAAGAAGACAAAGTGATTAATCAAAATAATAAATTGATGATAGCAACCGGATTTGTTTTTCTCTTATTTAATCATATTCTTGCGATAACCACTGGGACTTTGCCCCACCATATCCTTAAAGACACGATTGAAAGAAGGCACTGAATTAAACCCGACTTCTTCTGAAACAACCCTTATACTGGCTTTTGTCTCTATCAATAAGCGCTTGGAATCATCTATCCGGTGTTCATTAAGAAGCTGCGGGAAAGATTTCGAAAAATGGGTGTTGATAATGCGTGACGCTGAACCTTCCGATATCCCTAGCTCACGTGCAAGATCAGAACGCGAATAAGTCGGCTCATGATAAATCTTATCTAATGCAAACAAATCCTCAATCCGCTTTGCTAGAGCCTGGTCTTCTTGATTAAGACCGAATTCCCTACGCCCCTGATAAGGCAGAAACAAAGCCACTGGATAAATACGCAGTAAACTGGTCGAAACCAGATAAACAAAAGACAGTCCCAGCACGGTACGCACTAAAGAAATATCGACACTAAAGTTAACATTGCTACCGCTTCGTAATGCCATCAGCCCCAAGAAAGCAACATTAACTATAATTAACGTCAATATAAGCCAATACCGCTCTTTTCCTGCCTTTTGCTCTAATATATCAGCAAAAATGTTGCGACGAGTCCATATCATCAACAAACTAGCAGCCCCGGCAATAACCCCCGTCACATTTAACCACTCGTATAATTCAGAACAAGTAGCAGCACTTTCCTGACTAACACCTTGTGTATAATGACTTGCAAAAAAAGCAGCCCCTAAAGCTAACGGCATAACAAGTAAAATCAACCAACTACGTAATGAAGGAAGAGTATGAATTTGTGATATTTGAATAATCAAAAGCACACCTAGCGGTGCTATGAGTGTCCATGCTCCCCAACTAAATACATCATAATACACTGAAATATCTAAAAGGGATCTGCGTGCTAAATCAATAAAGAAAGCACAGCCAAGAGTAAAAAAATACATAAGTGGCAAAATCAACCTTACCACCGAGCCTTTTCTTACCTTGAAAGCAATATGCACCAACAGATAGACGCACTGAAACACGCCGATCAAAGATAACACTTCCGGTACTGTAAACCTCAATGAGTCCATTCTATGATTAGACGGAAAAAACCGCTGTGATGCAATACTATTCTTAAGTGAAACTACTTAAAAACCAGATTACAGGGGAGCATGTCCCCTCTTCTAATACCCGCCCTGACATAGAGGATCGTCTTTTGCTTCCTCAGTATCCAGTATCTGGTCACAAATAAAAGCGCGCGCCGCATTAATTTCTTCAGGATGCATCTTATGTATATTCGCTTTAAGCGTTTCAACAAGCAAGCTATAAGCTTCACGCTTACTCCCTTTTGCATTCATTACAAAAGCAGGCATTTGATGAACCCAAACGGGGGCTTCAGAATTCTTTGTCTGAGCCAAAGCTTCAGCCAATTCCAGCGCTTTATCCATGTCTTTAAGACGGTGCCGGGCAAAATAAATCCCCTGCACTAACCAGTTCCATTTAATGCCTTCCGGTCGAACACCAACCATTTTCAGATAATCTAATACAGGACGATATTTCTCCGGCTCTTGCAAACCACCAAAATAGTAAGACGCCAGATATGGAATGTAATTTGATACAGGATCAAGCTTGTCTTGCAAAAAAAACCAATCCGTCAGCGTTTCATAATCATAATCTTTAAGCGCTGTCACACGTCCGCCACTATCACCCATATTCTGAAGCATTAAACTATTGAGACGATACGATAAACTTTTATCGCCAAGCCCATAAAATGCCGCAAATTCTTCCTTGGGAGCTGGAGGGACATTTCCCCATTGCGACTTCATATCACGCAAAGAAAACCAAAGCATGAAATTAGCTAATAAAGCTAACAGCAATGCTGCTTTAACCTTTTTTTCTAGTGAATAATGCCGCTTTTGTTCCACAATACCTGTCCGTATTTTATCCACTTACTAAAACTCACGCCTTACGAAATCAAAGCATGCGGCTAATAATACAAACAAAGAATAGATTGCTCCCTGACATAGCGCATAAACAAAATTATAATTGTCCTGAACGCCATAAATCAGCCACGAACTCTGTCCAAGTAAATCAAGACGCGGCGTAATAACCGAAACCATCTGCATGGCCATAGAATAAATCCCGTGACTATCTACAATTTCAGAATCAACAATACCTAATAGCTGGCCCATCAGCCGACCTAATACATAAACACCTAATGTAGACATTGCCGCACTCGAAGCACTGGAAATATACATTGAAAAGAACAGGGCTATATTGACCATAATCACAGCTTCAACAATGATGCTTCCAACCCATAAAATATGGCCGTAACCAAATAATTGCGGAGAAACCGCATAAACACAGACGCCAACGCCAACGCCTAATAAAATGCATAGAAGACTAAAAGCTAAAGCAAAGGAAAATATAATGCTCAAACGCCCGACAGGACGAGACAGTAAATACTCTATTTCTTTGCTTTCAAAAGCACGGCGGATAAAAAAGACAACAAATAATACCAATCCAAGAATTGAAACTATCCGCAAGCTTGCTCCAGCAAAAATCACAGTAAACTGGCTTTTTTCAACGATTGCAGCGCTGCCTAAAAATGTTGCAAGAGATGCTCCGACAATAAGTACAATTGCCAGCGATAACATAAGCTTGTCACGCAATGCTGCCTTAAATACGTATTTCACCAATGGTGCAGAGAACATTTTTTCTGGAACCTATATTATATAGTAATTTCATTTAAGAATAATACTATAACTTCAGAGGGCGACGATCCCCGGAGAAAGTCTTATACAAATCTCTGTCCGTATTATGAATAGTATCATTCGTCAAGTTAACCAAAGTCACCTTCAGAAAGATTACAAGCTCCGTCTTACTTATAGACCCTGAATTCCCCTTAAACAGGTTGCCCAATAAAGGAACCTCACCAAGCACAGGTACAGCTTGCTGCTCATTAGCAACCCTGTCCTGAAGAAGCCCTCCCATTACAATAGGCTGACCGGAATTAACTTTGATTACAGTGTCAATTTCCTGCACATTCACTTCAGGAATTGACGAAGTAATCCCCATACCAGCAGCCGCAGCAACATACAATATAGCCGGATCTTCCACAGTACCAACTACCCTCGTTATTGTCGGACGGATATGTACAGAAATTGTCCGGTCATCAAGATTAATAGACGGTTGAACATTAATTAGAACCCCTTCAGGAACAGTCTTAATCTCACTGTCAATATCCGTGCTTTGATCACCGGTATCATCGTCAGTCTCGGTGTCAACATCAAGATCAAAGAAAACCCTGTTTGTTGCGACATTCAACACAGCAGATTGGTTGTTAAGAACGGTCAAACGTGGGCTAGCCAATGCCCGCACAGTTCCAAATCCAGATATAGCCTGAACTAAAGTTCTAAAGTCGCTACCTACAATTCCCGTAACAAAATTAGTGTTTGCAGCAACAGTTCCACTTGCCGGTAACGTATCCAAAGCACCGGCACCGTACTCTTTAAATAAGTTCATATAAGATGCACCGGCACTTGTATAAAAATTAGCCATGACATCCCCGCTATTAAGAAGCTGCCAATCTATACCGTTAATATATTCATCAAATAAACTAACTTCAAAAATCTTCGCCTCAACAAGAACCTGAGCTGTAACAGTACGTTTCAATTCTCTTAAATACTCTTCAACATGATTTTGCACTTTCTCGGAAGCATAAACATTAATCAGTCCAGCTTGCTTATTCATGCTAAAGCTCATCTCTGAGCCACTGTCTTCCTGACTCCCGCTTTCACTTTCAATCGGGTCAACCGGCAAAGACTCAACACGCAACACAGCTTCAGGCGGCTGTACATTCACTGTACTATTCTCACCATTTTGTGAAATTTGCTGACTAGCTTGTGGAGAAACCGCCGCGACTTCAGGGTTTTGTTCAATAGCAGAAATACGCGGATCATTTTTAGTTCTAAGTGTTTTTCCTGTTCCACTACCTAAAATCTGAGCCAAATTCACATCCAACTCGCCCCAAAAATCGGAGGTACTATCCGTGCTTGCAGAATACGCAGAACCGGTATCCGTGCCTTCTCCTGAGACAACAGAAATACTTGTACTTACAGACCCTGTATTAGAGCGAATAAAACTCAAGTAATCAACTTTATATGTCTTGATGTAAGGTGTGTCCACCTCAACACGCAAGAACTGATCTTCCAGTTTATAGCGCAAACCTGCAACATTCGCGATACGATCAATAACAACATCCAAAGGCTTGTTACGAGCTGTAAAAATAATTGCACCATGAATATTAGGATCAAGTTCCAAATCATATTCAGCCTGCTGCGCTAATTCATACAAAACATCCCGCAAAGGAACAGACTGATTTACTGACACAGAAACAATCGGCATAGAGCGCATAGTTTCCGGTGTCAGAGAAATATAGGGCTGCAAATCAGGAATTGAAGCATTTCGAGACGCTATAGACTCGGTTTCTTCCGTTTCAGGCAACCGCTCTGCTAAGCCATCCCTAAAATCTTGAAGCTCCATATTTGATGCACGATCCGCTTTCGTATAATTTGCAGTAAGGTCACAAGACGACAAAATCAACGACGATACAACAAACAACGAAAATGTGCATATAACATAAGAAAAACGTACTGACGAATGCATATAGGAAAACATGATTCAGATTACTCCAAAGTCCCAGATATAAATCATAAAGGTATAATTAGTATAAATATATTGTCATGAGAAACACAGTGCGAACGCACCAAAACCGATTCTACATAGGTATTATAAGTGGAAAAATTACGAAACGCCATGGTTTCTTTTACTTTTTAAACAACTAAAAATTAGTATAGTCTATGAGATATAATAATTATTGCCGCGCAATTTATAAATTATTCACTTAAATAAATTCTCGAGGTGTCGATTGTTTCCAAGCCACTTCGATCACCCGGACCGGATTGTTTCACAAGCTTTGCCTGCTCTACCTTAATTTTCATGTCCGATGGCCTGTCCGAATTCGTAATAGCGGTATCTTCTGTAATCTTATCATCCACGAATAACCGCATAAGCGACTGGTCAAAAGTCTGCATTCCGATAGAATTATTCTGCTCCATCACATCATGGATTTTTCCGATTTCTCCTTTCAAAATCAACTCGCGAACCAAACCTTGATTAATCATAATCTCAATAGCCGGAACCATTTCACCAGAAGAACTGGGCAATAATCGCTGAGATACTATAGCCTTAAGATTCATCGATAAGTTTAAACGAATTTGATTGTGAAAATCTTCAGGAAATAAGTTAACAACGCGCTCAATCGCCTGATATGCGTTATTCGTATGTATTGTTGCCAGACATAAATGTCCGGTTTCAGAAATTGTCAAAGCCTGTTCCATCACATCACGGTCACGAATTTCTCCTACCAGAATAACATCAGGGCGCTGACGCAAAGAATTTTTCATTGCCGTCGAATAAGACTCTGTATCAACACCGATTTCACGCTGAGTTACAACACAGCCCTGATGATCGTGATAATATTCAATCGGGTCTTCAATCGTAATAATATGTCCCTTGGAATTTTTATTGCGGTGGTTAACCATCGCCGCCAATGTCGTCGATTTACCCGAACCTGTTGGGCCGGTTACCATAATCAGCCCTCTTTTTTCCATAGATAAACGTGCCAAAATTTCCGGCAAACACAGATCTTTAAAACTTGGGATACTTGAGATAATCCGTCTAATAACTAGCGCAGAAGACTGCCTTTGGCGCAAAACATTAACACGGAAACGTCCATGTTTACCCATATCCAGCGCCGTATTAAGTTCCATTTGTGTTTCAAAATCACGCCGCTGACGATTTGTTAGAACTGAAGCCAATATTTCTTCAATTTCATCAGCACTCATCGGCTTATCTTCAAGCTCAATAAACTCACTTTCACCACGTAATGTCGGGGGAAACCCCACCGTCAGATATATATCCGATGCTTTATGCGTCTCCATAGCACTTAAATACTCAAAAATTAGTGGTGTATTCAAAACGAGTACCCCTCTTCTTTTTTGCTGCTACTTCCGCTAGATTTTTTTTTACTCCCACTGCCGGTTGCTTTCGGAGAAGGATCATCTTCATAAGATATTTTTCCGCCACCAAAGGCTCCGGCAGCATAATCCTCGTCGCGCTCGTCATCCTCTTCCGAGGTTTTAATTAACACACGCCGAGCTTCGTCTTTGTCAATAACGCCAGCCTCCAACAAATCACTGATTGCATCATCCATAGTAATCATTCCATAACGCGATCCGGTTTGCATCATCGAATACATTTGTGGGATTTGGTTTTCACGAATCAAGTTACGTACAGCATTCGTCCCAACCAGAATCTCAAAAGCACCAACACGCCCAGAACCATCTGCACGCCGTAACAAGGATTGTGAAACGACTCCCTGAATCGAGCTGGAAAGCATCGCACGCACCATCTCTTTATCCCCAGTCGGAAACACATCAATTATACGATCAATTGTCTTAGCCGCAGAATTAGAGTGCAACGTTCCATAGACCAAGTGTCCTGTTTCCGCAGCGGTCAGAGCAAGAGAAATCGTTTCATGATCGCGCATTTCTCCCACTAGAATAACATCAGGATCTTCACGCAATGCACTTTTTAATGCCCGCGCAAAGGTCTTTGTATCTTGTCCAACCTCACGGTGATTAACTAAAGATCTTTTGGAGTTATGAAAGAATTCGACAGGATCTTCAACAGTAAGAATATGCTTAGCCTGATTCATATTAATATAATTAATCAAAGAAGCCAGCGTTGTTGATTTACCCGAACCTGTTGGGCCGGTCACAAGAACTATACCTTTCTCAAGTTCAGCAAATCGGCGCATAATCGGAGGAAGATCAAGCTCTTCTATTGTTGGAATTTCAGTTGGGATTGTCCGAAATACAGCCGCTGTTCCCAAGCGCGTTGTAAAACCATTAACACGAAAACGAGCTTTTTCTCCTAAAGCAATCGCAAAATCCAGCTCCATATTCTTTTCATATTCCGCACGCTGCTCTTCCGTCATAATCGAGTAAAGCATTGCACGAATATCATCACTGCCTAAAGCCTCTCCTTTTACGCGCTTAAGATGACCACTCACGCGAATAATAGGCGGATTCCCTGAACTTAAATGCAAATCGGATGCATCATTTTGCATCGTAAATGCTAATAGCTGTGTTAAATCCACCGTTACTACTCCTTTATTACCAAACACTCAAAAACAACAAAGACTCATTTTCCGATAAAAATATTATACTCTGACTTTATGGTTCATCTAAAAAATGAAGCAAATACAAAAAATTTGCTAAAACAATATAGCACTATCTCCCGTAGTTATAAAAGATTCCTGATACAACAACATCAGAAAAAAAGCAGCTATCAAGGAAGGTCCGAAAGGAAAAACCTCTTGTCCTCGAACCAACCGCCAAAATAATGCAAAACCAAAAGCCAGAACACCGGAAAGAATTAAAAAATAGGGTAATGCCGCAAGCCCCAACCACAGTCCGGCTACAGCAAAAAATTTCACGTCACCAAACCCTAAACTTTCTTTATTCAGAACCCATCCGACCAGAGCACCGACACTCCATGACAAAAAACTAAATAAGAATGCAGCAAAAATATAATTTATTGCAAGATCGGCCCCATCCGCCCCGGCAAAACCTTCAACACTCCATAAATATAATAACCGAAGCATTCCTAGAACAAAAAGCACCAAAATAAGCTGATTAGGCAAAATCATATGTTTTAAATCTATCAAAGCCAATGCCACTAAGAAAGGAATAGCAATACAAGCAAGCCCTCCCAAGACAGTAAACCCATAGGAATAGTAAGCAGCCAGACACAATCCAGCGCAACTCAGCTCGACCAACGGATAAAATATCGGAATTTTATTGCTACAATGACGGCATTTCCCGCCACTTAAACACCAAGAGAAAAACGGAAATAAATCACGACATCTCAAGACACTGCCACATGAAGGGCAAGAAGAACGTTTTGTCCCCCAAGAAATATCACGCGGCACCCGGTAAATAAGGGCAGTCGCGAAACTACCGAATATCAATCCCAAGAAAAGCACTACAAAAATTTCAGCTATAATATCCATCATACCCCGCGTTATCCGCGCTTTAACCCACAACAAAACAAACCTGACTAATAAAAAAGCCGACTAACGAAGTTGAGCCAACCGCTCATAGACAACCTCCCGCGGGATAGAACGTCCACCCCCGTTTATAGTGTCAATTTCCAGTGCTTTCTCATAATATGAAATGGCTTGTTTTTTATCCCCTGCTTTATCAGCAATCACAGCCATATTAAATACATGGTTTGCATTAGCCGGTTCCATACTCGCAGCAACACCAAGATATTTAATAGCGTCTTGTGTTTCACCAAGAGATGCATAACAAACAGCAATCTGTGCCGTTAAACCAACGTTACTCTTATGGTCCACATGTAAATCCAATAATTGTCTTAGCGCAATAGAAGGAAAGCGTGTTGAAAGAAGACCAAGCATATTAATTTTCACTTCAAGGTTATCCGGTGCCACTTCCGATAACTCTTCATACATCCCCATAGCTTCTTCAAACCACCCAAGCTTTTGCAGCACAACAGCACGTCCCATAAGAACACGAGGATCTTTCTTATTTTTCTCATAAAGCACATCAAATAACGATAAAGCGGAATCATAACGGCCCAAAGCCATTGCACGTTCAGCCGATACTAAATGAGCTTCTTTTGTATCAGGTTCATAATTCTTTTTTACAATCACTAATTTTGAAGCAGGTTGAAGAACAGGATTTACAGGATTCGGACCACCGCGTGCCATTTCGCCTTGCGGTACTAAGTCCTCTGCATCAAAAAACATTTGATTGTTAAAGGCCTTGTTTTTCGACTGCGCCTCTTCCGCAGCATTATCATATTCAAAAACATGAGGATCCGCCTCTCCTTGTGCACTAACATCAGCATCAGAACCGGTACCTGACGAAACCTCAGACAAAGCACCTTGGGCTATTGCCGGTATTATACCCAGCGTCACATATGCACATAAAAAAACAGCACTATACAGAATAAAAGTGAATACACGGAACACAGACATAACAACAAATCTTCCAATGATTAATAATGCGAGAAAGCGCAGATTTCAGAACAAATCTGCAGAAAAAGAAAATACACAGCGAATCAACTACGTACCTAACTTGGGTTATAGTATCATACTAAGCAATACTGCTCAATAAATTCGAGGTAGGCTTGTTCAAGATATCCCTTATTTGTGCGCTTTTTAAGCTCATCTGGAGTGCCAATATAACAAATCTTCCCTCCATGCAATATCGCCACACGATCACAGATTTCATCCATATCAGCTAATATATGAGAACTAAGAAATATGGTGCGTTCATGGGACCGTATATCTAAAATCATCCTCTTAACCAATGCACGTGCCTGAGGGTCCAAACCACTCATAGGCTCATCAAGAATAAACAAAGAGCACCCGGTCAATAACGTTCCCATAAGCCCAAGCTTCTGACGCATTCCCTTTGAGTATGTGTGCATCCTACGGTCTAATGCTTGTGTATCCAAAGCTAATTTATGTGCCGTCTCAATCACATCCTGACGATTAAACGGGCGTTTATAAAGCTCAAGCGAGAATTTTATAAACTCCATCCCCGTTAGAAACCACGGTGGCTCAAACTTTTCAGGCAGATACGCTAATTTTGCCTTACTTTCCTGTGAGGTCTTGTCTTTCCCAAAAATAAAAATATCTCCGTCACGTTGCCGGCGAAGACCTAACACCGCTTTAATCATGGTTGTTTTTCCAGCACCATTCAGCCCCATCAATCCGAATATTTCGCCGCCGCATAATTCCAGATTAATGTCCTCAATAACCGGAATATCGGTGTAAGAGACGCTAACGTCCTTTAAAATAAGAGGAGAAGATACATCACCATCGCGCTGTTTTGTCATAAACAATAGCCCTACTATGTCTAAAAATTTAAAGAGAAATGATACCGTAATCCCAATTTTTAACCGGGAAGAAAAATCCTCATATCCAGATTAAATCGCTGATGTGCTCGAAGACGCAAAGGGAAAATTTGATCCGTATAGTCATCAAACCACTTAACCTCTATATAATCCTCATATACTTGCAGATCAAGAGCTTCCACGGGAAGAGCGTCCGGAGTCACACGTTTACCATTCAACCAGATTGTCCAATCATTTTCACCATTATAAACAATTCCACCCAAAGTTACATAACGCCGTTTCGGATCAAATTTCAATTGCCGACCTTCTTCCAGCGCTTTTAACTCTTCTGCGCTAAGAGGCCGTGCTTTACCATGGGAATTCTTGGCGTCAATAATTGACTGGTGTTGCCAATAAGTGAAAAATAACGAAGGCATTTTATCAATCGAAGCATCCCAGCTTTTATTAATCTTTTCTGTTAGTTGTAAAATTTTTACTTCTCTAGCAACCTTAAAATCATTTACTTCCACCGCAGAATCACTATCAGCCTCTTCAGTATCAATGGCAACATCTTCAGACTGGAATACGCTTTCAATACTATCCTGTCGTGCGTAAGCAACGCCACCAGCGACCCACATACAAAAAAACATGCCTACAAGAACAGCGGCTAACACCATGTCCATTATTGCAAATCTTTTGTGTTTCACTTTAATACTCCCTTCCAACCTCAACGCGCTATACCGGATTTATCCAGCACCTGATTTTCAGGAATCATTGTACGCCATAGGAA
This sequence comes from Alphaproteobacteria bacterium, assembly GCA_023140905.1. Lineage (GTDB taxonomy): Bacteria > Pseudomonadota > Alphaproteobacteria > Micavibrionales > Micavibrionaceae > UBA1672. The sequence continues at coordinate 15,031 of JAGLKS010000196.1, forward strand.
CTCCACTTCAGCCGTAACAATCTCAGGACTTGCTCCATTTGCAATTGCACGAAGTAATGTTGTACTGATATCTTTTTCCCTTCGTACGCTAACATGCTCCAATGACACAAAACCGGGGAAAACTTTCTGTACCAAGTCGATATAATGATAAACATCATTATCATCAAACGCCTTAATTCTTACACTCACGTCACTGATAAGAAGTTTATGCTTTGCTTTCTTTGTCCCATCATTTTCTTCTACGTAACCGGGTTTCACACTTACATGTGCTGAAATAATACGGGATTTTTTCTGAATAAGGCTAAAAATATCTTTGGCATCGGCACGATCTTGTGCGGAAAAAAAACCTTTTTCTTTAATTTCGTCAAAACGCTCCTGCTGATGGTCAAGTTGATCAAACTCAATTTGCATTTGTTCAACATCATTTTGCAAAGAAGAAAGTTGGCTACGTTGTCCCCTTAGCTGACGCATAACAGTCTGATATTCCGGCGTTGCATACATATAAACGACCGCAGCCAGCGTCACATTAAACGAAGCCAAAATCACTAAAACCACTACACGCTTAACGCCAATAATGTTAATCATCGACAATCGGCCCCTTTATCTTAATCTCTGCGACATAATCTTGAGCTGAAACTTGAGAAGGAGCTCCTCCAGTTTCTACAACAATTTCCTTACTATACTCATAATCTTCAAGCAACTTGACTACCTCAACAACATGTTCCGGCAATAATCTTTGTAACTTCTCACCTAAAGCACGCACCTCCTCATTTCCTTTTTGAGTATCCGTGCTGCTCGGAAAAGTCATTTGCATATTTGCCCAGAATAAAGGTTCTCCCTTATCTTTATCACTGCTGTTTTTATAACTAAATCTCCCGATATCATCATTAGGATCACCACCACGCGTCACCTGTATCTGATCGATACGCATATCGCGCCCCAAAGATTCACCAATCTTGGTAAATAAAGGAATTACCGATATTTGATTTTCCTCAAGATGATCATACACACTCAACGCCCCTTGAATAAGTTCAATATCAAAACCGAGTTCTCCTTTGCGCTTAACCTCTTTGTCATATTGAAGTTTTAACTGCGCTGTACGATGCCGGGCAACTTCGTAATTATCATTTTCTTCTGTTAGCTTTTGATAAATATCAACACATTGATAGCATTGAAATGCTCCGCCAAGAATCATCAAAAGAATCGCTAAAACAGCCACTTGGCGCGGTTGAGACACCGAATCAACTTGTTTAGCCTTCATGGGCAATATAAATTTATTTTTTCTACCGATCCATGCGACATGTAACACATCCGCAAAAAAATTATCGCCGCTACTTTGTTTGCCTAATTTAACAGATAGAATGTGTGCAACATCATCCGCAGAGACAGAATGGAAATCACACGAAACATCAAGTAATTCGCCGACCTTCTCGCCCATCCGGGATTCAGAAACTAAAATAACATTAAGCCCGTCCTCCTCATCAAAGCCAAAACGGGACAGATAGCTCATAGTTGCCTGAAATTCCTGATTCACCTCATCAGCCCAGCTTTCCGAATCAGCTTCTGCAATTGAAGTCATCCGCGTAAGAGCCAATTCACCATCTTTAATCACAATCTGGCGCAATCCCCCGCCACGATGCTGTCCCATAAAGATGGTCCAACGCGACTTTTTTTCACCCTTTGCACTAATTTTATCAGAAATCTTTTTGACCATATCAGAAGCTTCTATAGGCAAAAGCAACACACCAACAATCGGGGCCAATGATTTGGTCGCAGCCGCTAATGTTCTATCAAAAGCATCGGTAGAAGGAACTGCCGCAAATATATAAATATCACCAGCCATAGACTTATTGGTTTTTATGGCTTTTTCCTTAAGCGGCAAAGCGGCGCGCACAGAATAATTTGGAAAAGTTACATGCAGCTTCCTTTTAACAACGCTTTGCTTATCCAAGACACTAACGCGCGGAACCTTTTCTTTACGATAGTGCTGCTCAACCATGTCATTGACAATCAAGACAGGCTTTCCACCACATTCCTTGGAAATAAGCGATGCTACGTCATTTTCAAAATTTTCAACAGACCAAGGCACTGTTTCAACCATTTTCACCCCACGAGCACTCGTAGAGTAAATAAACAGCGCATCATCTGAAATCAAAAGGACTGTTCTGGCTGGAGCTAATAGAGACAATGACATATTAAAAACACTTCAATAATAGTAATAATAACAAATAATAATCGTTCTGAATTCTAGAAATCCATCATATTTCCCAGATTGATATATATAGGACCAAGAGCACCCGCAGCAATCCAAACAATAATTAAAGCGAGTATAACAGTTAATGCCGGTTGAATCATCTCAATCAATGCATCAATTGCTTCATCCACATCTTTTGTATAAAACTCTGCGACTTGATCCAACACT